>RXKF01000065.1 GCA_003963235.1 Rickettsiales bacterium | reverse complement strand
TTTTACAAAAATTGAGAAGAAATTTTATTTTAAATTTGAAATTATCAAAATTATTACCTTTATGGCGGCGAGACTAGCTTAACTTATCGTAAATAACGCTCATAATGCAAAAAGTCAGCTTGAATTACTTCTAAAGCTGACTTTTTAATCTAATCTTAAATTAAGTTTTAATTACTTAATTGCTGTAACGCCCCTACGGTTTTTGCTGAAAGCTTCTTCAGTATCACCAATAACTGCTGGTCTTTCTTTACCATAAGAAATAGTATCTATACGGCTATTATCAATACCTTGCTTAACCAAGAAATTTTTAACAGATTCAGCTCTTTTTTCGCCTAAAGCAATGTTATACTCTCTAGTTCCTCTTTCATCACAATGTCCTTCAATAGTAACACTGTACATATTATGCTCTTTTAACCACTCAGCTTGACGCGCAAGAGTTGCATGTGCAAGAGGAGAAATAGTTGAACTATTCAAAGCAAAAAACACTCTATCGCCAATGACTTTTTCAAATTCAACAATGTGTTTGTTGTTGTTTTTATTATGATGATCATGCGAGTGCTTTCCATTAGTTGCAGAAGTACAACCAGATAGTACAGCAATAGCAAATAATGCAACTACGATTTTTTTCAACATAAAGATACTCCAAGTATATTTGATGGTTTTAATAAAAATTCCGACAACGTATCTCAGACATTGAAACATACGCCCCGTTGAGTGAATTATACATGTAAATTTCATTATATTCAAAACAAATGTAACAAGTGACTTAGTATATTCTTAATAGTTTCGTGACAAAAATACCATGTATGTTCTTCGTCCTGTTAAATTAATTCATTTACTGACTATTTTTTTATTAAACAACCACAGATATTTTCTCGGCTAGCATTAGTGGTGCTTGGAAATGCACTTGCAATATTTTGAAAAAATCTAGCGGCTAAATATGCAAATGCCTGAGATTCAACATAATTTGCATCAAATCCTTTGATAATTGAAATATTTTCAATGGAGCACTGTATCTTTCTATATGCAAGCTTTCCTTTAAGCAATTTAATCATTTGTTTATTTTTACTTCCGCCACCACATATAAATATTTTTTGCGGATGATTAGGTAATAATTCAACAGCCTTTACAATTGATGATGCCGTGATATCAGTTAAAGTCGCAATAATATCTTCAGGCGAATGATTTTTAAGCACATCTAAAACAGATTTGAAAATATTACGATCTAATGATTTAGGATAGTTTAATTTAAAATATTCTTGCTGTAAAAAATCATTTACGATTTGATTATCGACTTTGCCTATGGCTGCAATTTTTCCTTCATCATCATAGTTTTGATTATAATATTTCCTGCAGGCATCATCAATCAATCCATTGCCTGGACCCGTATCGAAAGCTATAAGTTGTTGCTGATTTTTATCTATATAAGTTAAATTTGCTACGCCCCCAATATTAATCACAACAACTGGTATTTCATAATCTTTGGTGATCATTTGATGAAAAATTGGCACTAACGGAGCTCCTTGTCCTCCTAACGCCATATCTGCTCGACGAAAATCATAAACTACATCAATTCCAGTTTGTTTGCTAAGCAAATGTGGGTTACCAATTTGCCATATGGTTTGATTTTGTGGATCATGTAATAAAGTTTGTCCGTGAAAGCCAATTGCTTTAATAGCTTCAGCTTTAAATTCACCAATCTTCAGTATTTCTAATACTGCCTTTATATGAAATTCAGTAAGTTCTTTCTCAATTCTAAGAAAAGGAGTAATCTGCCTTGAAAGCTCATGAAGCGCTTCTGATAATTTCTTTGGATAGGGTATGTATAAATTCGCTATACAAAAAAAATTATCCCTGCCATCGGTTCTAACTAACGATGCATCAACACCATCAAAGGATGTTCCACTCATTAAACCAATATAATAATCACTCATTATCTTTTCTTTCTTGTTTAACTTTTTTTACTAATTTCCGCCTTAAAAGATTTTTCTTTAAAGCAGATGAGAGCTCCGTTATTTTTTCTTCTGATTTTTTGGGTATGATTTGTTTTTCTTTCGGTACCATCGATTTTTATTAATATTTAATTTTTTTGACTAAAGTTTTTCTTGACCAGATGTTAATAATATGGCAAAAATATTTTCTTAAATTACTTTAGTTTAATTTGTAGCAAATATTTTACTAATACGCTACATATTTCGCCGCCATAGCTCAGTGGTAGAGCACATCATTGGTAATGATGAGGTCGAAAGTTCAATCCTTTTTGGCGGCACCATTTTTTATTTCTCAAAGTTGATTTTCTCAACATGCTCCATAATAGAGCAAGCTACTTCCTCAGGTTTTAAATTGCTGATATCTAGTTCAAGCAAATTGTGATGAGTATAAGACAGTAGTGGAGTTTTATCATACGCACATTGTGGATCGATTGTTTTTAATCTATTTTTTCTATCTGTTTGAGTTACCCGTCTTAAATGCTCTTGTTCATTAATAACGAGTTTCACTGGTACAAAAATTGAACCTCGCAATTCAGTCATTTTCTTTACTTGTTCATAAAGATTTCTATCTCCTTCATCTTCATAAAGATTATTAGTTAGGATGTAGCTTTTTTGAGTAAATTTCGTTAGAAAATTAAAAATTTCAGTTCTTATATGCCTAATTGAATCCCAAGCCATTTCAGGTATTTTACTAAAGCCATCATAACCTAGTAGCTCGAAAATTGGATTGTTAATCAGCTGATTGTCGCAAATAATAAATTCTCCATTGCCAGCCAACTCTTTAGCAATAGTATATTTGCCAACACCTGGCTTTCCAGTTAGATAAATAATTAGGGTTTTACTCTTCATAATTAGCTTTTTTTAAAGTTATTATGTTAATAAAAAAGATGGTGGGCTTGGCAGGACTTGAACCTGCGACCACTCCGTTATGAGCGGAGCGCTCTAACCAACTGAGCTACAAGCCCTTGTAGAAACTAGTTTTGGTATTGTAATTATTATATATCGCTCAAAAACAAAAAAGTCCAGTAAAATTTATAAGATTCAGGCTAAAATTTATATGTCAAAGTCAAATCTAGTGTCGGCATAAGGTTCTCGCGCAAGAGTATATTGCCACCAGAAATTTTTATCTGCAATAAAACCATGATTCTGCATGATAGTTTTTAATAATTTACGATTTTCTTGAGCTTTTATTGAAATATCAGTGTTGGAATGTGCAGATAATGGATCAAGCGTGTCATGTGAAGTACCCATATCCACCGATCCATCATGTAAATATGTTACTGCTTGATTATTTTTATAATATCTTATTTGCTTAACACTTGGTTTAATTAATTGTTTCTTCAGAGGAATTATCGTAGCATCAACAGTACTTCCGCGAGCATGGGCATATTTGATTTTTATAAATTTTTGTTGTTTTAAATACTCATTACTTAAGGTTGGGTTATAGATACTATGGGCGTCCTTAGATTGATGAAATGCATTTTTAAGTAACTTATATGTTTTATGCGGATGATATACGTCATATATGACTAAAGAGTAGCCGTGAGTAATCAGCTCTTCTTGCACTTCACTTAGGGCTTTTGCTGCATCAATACTTATTATGGCTTTTTCTTGATCATTACCTGCAAATGGTTGACCAATAATATTGTCATTTTGATGATATTTTAAGTGAAGTTGTATTGATGGATCAATATCGCTAATATTTACAAAATCATTTGGAGAAAAATGGTGATTCTCACAAAATGCTAAGGGCGATATAAAAGTTATAATTATAAAATATATAATTTGAATATATTTACTTAAAATTGGCAGCATAGCTTTTTTTAGGTAAAATTGGTTTTTTTGGAGTAATCACTTCATACGAATATTGTTTATTATTAGCAAAAGTAATGGCTTCTTCTAAGCTTGGAAAGAAAATCTTAACCTCATTGGACATATCATAGGAAGAAGTACGCCCCATTAACTCTTCTTTAAATCGATTATGATTTTTTTTTACAAATTCCAGCAACCATCTTCCATCTCCTGTGGCAGATTGCATCGCTGATTTAGTTGGCTTATAAATTCTGACTTGCATATGAGTGCTAAATATTGTTTAATTACGCTAAAAACAGTTTAACTTATGACAGAAATCAAATCTATTGAAAAAATGAGTTTTGAAGAAGCTCTAGCGCAACTTGAAGAAATTGTTAGGAAAATTGATACAGGTCAAGAAGATTTGGCTACTGCAATTAACAGTTATGAGAGAGGGGTATTGCTTAAAAAACATTGTGAAGAAATGCTTAAGAGCGCAAAATTAAAAATTGAAAAAATTACTGAAAATAGTGACGGTGTCGCTCAATTGTCCGAAGTTGAGCTCTAAAAGTGCTCAAGCGCAAGATTCTAAAAATAAAGCTTTTGATTCTAATATCTGTTATTGCTTTATCAATCACGAGTGTTAATCTTCTTTATGGCTATCTATTTTTATCAAATAGTTTACTTGATAAAAAAATTGTAATAATTAAACCACAATCATCAATTCATGAAATTAGTAACCTGCTTGAAAAAGAATCAGTTATTAAATATAGGCTAATTTTTGAACTATGTGGCAAAATTTATTCTCTTTTTCATCCGTTAAAAAGTGGTGAATATGAATTTACTGCCGGCATTACCCCCTATCAAGTTTTAGTCAAGCTATCCAGTGGAACATCAATTGTACGACGCCTGTTTATTCCCGAAGGTACAACGACTCATGAAATTATCACTAAAATTAATTCGGATGATAGAATATTTGGTCGTATAATTTCACCAATTCCTGAAGGATATCTTATGCCATCTACATATTTTTATTCATACGGCGATCAAAAAGAAAAGATTATCGATCAGATGCGCGCTGAAATGTCGAGAGCTCTTGACATGGCTATGCTTAAACTCTCATCAGATTCTACGCTAAAAACTAGAATGGATGTCTTAATTATGGCATCAATTATAGAAAAAGAGGCAGCTAATGATTTAGAACGAGCAATTATCGCAGGAGTTTTTATTAATCGACTTAAACTTGGCATGAAATTACAAGCAGATCCAACTGTGATATATGCAATCACTGAAGGAAAATATAAATTAAACAGACCTTTAACGCGAACTGATCTTCAAACTGACTCACCTTATAATACATACAAAGCAAAAGGATTACCACCAACTCCGATATGCTGCCCTAGTCTTGCATCTATTATGGCAGCAGTCATGCCCGCTAAAACTGATGCTTTATATTTTGTTGCCAATGGTTTGGGTACTCACTCTTTTTCAAGCAATTTAAATGATCATAATATTAATGTTCAAAAATATAGAAAAAGTTTGCAAGTCGAGAGTACGAAGTAATATACTATATAATTACCCACCCTTAAAAAAATTAATGAAATTTAACTATTATTGCAATTAGCTTTATTGACATTTATATTAAATTATGTTAATGTTTTATTGATTAACTTAATTAATAAAAATAAATTATATGGCTAAACAGATTATAGATAACCCACTAAATGAAGCTAATTTTTTAAATATTATTAGAAGTCCAGAAACAATTGTCCAAAACTTAGATTACTTAACAACTTTATTATATTCTAAAAAAATTAGTAACGATGCAGTGAATAAGGGTGTAATAATGTTAGTATCCTTGCCTAATAAAATTAATAATATGTTTCTTCACTTTATTCTTAAATTCAAATTAGCAGATATGAATGCAACTGATGAATTCGGAAAATCAGCTCTTAATGTTGCAATATCCGCTCACAATAATGAAGCTGTTAAAGTTCTGCTTGAACATGAAGCTTCTATAGAATGCCATGGTACTATTGAAAATTATAACTCGCCACTACGAGTAGCAATTGCTTGTCATAATAATGTGGCTTATGATTTATTGACACAAAAGGGAGCTCCAATTGATTTCAACAATGCAGCTAATTACTTTAAAGTAGCCTTGGGGTTATCAAATGAATATGTTCTTCAGAATTTATTTCAAAATCACATCAGCAAATTAAAAGAACCGATTGATGATTTAATGATAAACCAATTTTGTACCTTAAATAAAAATATTTTAGAATTATTGATTAATCAAGGTGTTAAAAAAAAGTCTTTGGAAAAAACTTTTATAAAGGTTATTTCAATAAATGATCCAAATAATTTGAAGGATATTTTTATAAATAAAGGAGTAGATATTGCAAGAGCATTTGATAATGAACCGGATATAAATTGGGAATCGTCATTAGTCAGAAAGTACGCTTTAGACATTAACCATAAATATTCTGAGCTTATAAAGGTTTTAGATAATAAAGATACAACGATTGATCAATATAAAGAATATTTTTATAAAGCCAAAGAAATTAAAAAAGCGTGCAAAGATGATTTTAATATCGATCAAATTATGCATCAAATATTTTTGCAAGCTGGAAAAGAATTAATTTCTGCAATAATTAAAGAAACGCCGCAAACTGAGCATAAAGACTTGGTAAAATGGCTAAATGTATTTGGAGCTGGATTTTCATTTTATAATTCAGAAAAAATTCTTTTAACCTCGCAAGCTGCTTGCAATGAGAGCAAATCTTACCAAAAAGACCTTAAGGATAATTTTATTAATTTCAAGGAACGGTCACAAGTGGAAATAAGGGATGGAAAATTACATAATGCTCATACAGGAGATATTATTAATGGAAGCAATGATAAAGAATTTTTATATGTAATAGATAAAAAGGGACAATTATATATTAATGTCAATGATATAAATGTTAATAATCATTCAGCATTTCATCACAGTTTTATATTAAATGGCTACAATAAGAATCACACCTTAGAAGGCATATCTATGTTTGGTTATGGCAAGCCAGCTGCATGTGCTGGCCATTTAAAGATACAAGATGGAATTATTATATACATTAATAATGGCAGTGGCCATTACAAACCAGATCTCAACATGTTCATGCAAGCGTGTCATAAATTATTGAATGAAAAAGTACTTGATACAAATTTCATTCTTACTGATTATCAGAATAACCCTGTTTCCTTTAACGAATTTAATGTGGATGAAGTTTTAGCTACGGGTGAGTACTTTTTTCTGGATTATTAAAATCAAAAAATATGAACGTTCTTTTAACCATCGACAGGATTGAGTGCGCCTTTAAAGAAGAAGAATAATGGATAAGCAAAGCTTATCCATTATTAAAGTTAATATAGAAAAATACTATTTTTCTATATTAACTTTTAGTCTCGTCACCAATAGTGTGAGCAACTGATTCGTTTCTAAATTTCAGGTTTGGAATTTTTAAATAATATGCTAGAAGTCTAGTAACAAAAGCACCAATTGCAACTATTACCACTGCATTTTTAATACCATTTGGATCTGGATTATGTGATGTTAAATCAAGATATATGCTAAAGACTAAACCCCATAATATTGAAATTTCAGCATTTATTGATCCACTCAAACAGCTAATATCATGCTCTTTACGTATTAAATCACGCAATATTCCACCACCATTAGCAGTTAAGAAAGCAAAAAATGGTCCCCAAAGCTCAATTGGTTCAATCCTAGCCATAATTACTATAGATACACCAGTAACTACAAATGCTGCTTGACCCAACGCATCGCCAATTACCAATATGTTATCCCAAAATTTTATAATTAACCCATCTTCATTGGTTTTTTTATTATAATACTCAAGCAACCTAATTGCTGAAAAACCTATAAGCACAATGATAATAATATAATACATATATGAAGGAGTCAGGAATAGCCCTACTTCTTCACGGTTAATTAACACATCGCGCATAATTCCTCCACCAACTGATGGAAGCATCGCAAGCAAGAATGTGCCAAATAATGTAGAGTTTTCTTTAGCTGCAATAGCAATTCCTGAAATGGCAAAAGCAAGTGTGCCTATTACACCTATAAAATAAAACCAGCGTGAATCAATAGTTTGCAACAATAATACTGGATATACATATGTTTTAACAATATTCTTATATTCAGTGCTAATTTCAAATTTTTTAATTTCCTGATTAAATTTATCTACCAGCTCAAGTGGTACTGATTTTTTACTAAACATTAAATGAATAGGTGTTTTAATGTGTAGTTGTACTTCTTTAACTAATCCAGTTGCTTGATTATTTAGAATCGCTGCCGCACCAACAACCCTGTCAGACATAAAGCCATCAATCTCACCTTTTAGAAGGCTTTGTAGAGCTTCTACATCGTTTGAATATTGCCTAATAATATCTTGGTTTGCTTGATCAGCAACGAATAAATTTATTTGTGGATCAGCATATATAAAACCTTTAGTAACTCCTATTACAAAATTTTGTAGTCTTACTTGAGCTAAATATTCTGATATAGATTTGAAATTTAAATTTTTATTACTATCTTCTAACACGAACAGTGAATTTTCCTCATAACGATAAGGTGTAGAGAAATATACAAATTCAGAACGAGCTTCAGTAAACGTTGCCCCTGCTGCAATGTCTCTTGTACCCTCTCGAAGCTCGCCTTGATGTACTCCCCAATCTACTTGGCTATAAATCATTTCAACTCCAACTCTTTGAGCTAAAGCTTTAACCAACTCTACATCCATTCCAGTTAGTGTGAAACCGCCAGCAGTAGGTTTGTTAAATTGATAAGGTTCCCATAAATACCAACCATTTAATAAAGAAGTTTTATTGACTCCTTCAGAGCAATGTAATGGTTTGGATTCAGTATTTTTTTCAATACCAAATGCAGTTTGAGAAATAAATATAGTAAGAATAATAATTTTGATAAATTTCATTATGTGTAAAAACAATTTTTTATATAATTAATTAACTCAACTACACTCAAACATACAGATATAAATTAAAATCAAACATATTTAATAGTTCGAGAGTTGATTTTTAGTTACACATAACTAAAAAAATAATTAATGACATTAAGTTTTATTAATTATTTTAAACTTAAAAATTCCATAAATAGTAATTATTAACCATAAGCATTCAATAATAACAGAAGCTAGATTCCAATTATAGTAAAGGGAAAATAGCATCATTAATGCTCCAAAAAAGTTAAAAAGCAGATAACCCATTGAATTAGGTTTAAATTTTTCCATTTGTAAAAGAAAAAAGGAGGTGATAATTAAACACACTCCCATTAGTCCAACAATATTAGATATTATGTCAATATCAAATTTCATATTTTGTAATAATTGTTTGACCACCCATATATGGTTTTAACACCTCAGGGATAGTGATTGAACCGTCTTCATTTTGATAATTTTCCAATATTGCAACTAAAGTTCTTCCCACTGCTAAGCCTGAACCATTTAATGTATGAACAAAAGTTGTGTTTGTCGCTCCAAAATCTTTAAAGCGGGCTTTCATTCTACGAGCCTGAAATTCTCCACAATTAGAAACACTTGATATTTCTCTATATTTATTTTGACCGGGCAACCATACTTCCAAATCATATGTTTTGTGAGAGCAAAAACCCATGTCACCAGTACAAAGTAACATAACTCTATATGGAAGTTCCAATTTTTTTAAAATCTCTTCAGCAGCATTTAACATTCTTTCATGTTCAGCTTTAGATTCATCGGGAGTAGTTATTGTCACCATTTCAACTTTACCAAACTGATGATTGCGTATCATTCCTCTAGTGTCTCTTCCAGCGCTTCCTGCTTCTGAACGAAAACATTCAGTATACGCCACAAATCGCATAGGTAGTTGCTCTCTTTTAAGAATAGTGTTTGCTACCATGTTAGTTAATGACACTTCCGCAGTTGGTATTAACCTATATTTCTCATCTGTTGTGGCATAAGAATCTTCACCAAATTTTGGTAATTGTCCTACATTATACATCGCCTCAGGTCGAACTAGAACGGGAGGTGATACTTCTTCAAAATCAAATTCTTGAGTATGAGTATCAATCATAAAATTAATTAAAGCTCGCTCAAGCCTTGCTAATTTACCTTTAAGTGTCACAAAACGGCTACCAGAAATTTTTGCAGTTTGCTCAAAATCCATCATTTCAAGCTCGGTGCCTAGAGTAAAATGCTCTTTAGCATTTTTGATAATGTTAGGTTCCTTGAAACTTCGGACTAATTTATTCATGCTCTCATCAGTACCATATGGCACATCATCATCTGGAACATTGGGAATATTATTTAGCATGTCCTGAAGCTTATCACTATGATTCATACTTTCATTGAGTTGTTGAAGCTTTTCATTAATATGTTCAACATCTCTTTTTATTTCATTAATTTCTTTAGAATTTCCACCCTTAAGGCTAGAGAGTCTTTTTGTTTTTAAATTTTTTGCTTGCTGAAATTGCTGAAGTAATGTGGTAAGCTGTCTTTTTTCTTCATCAAGAGATAGTAATGCGTTTGAATCAATTTTTATCCCTCTTTTTTGCATGAGGATGTTAAATTTTTCTTCATTTTCTCTAATCCACTTAATGTCCAACATTTTTTAAATCTCTTTTTTCTAAAAATTTACAAATCAGTATTGAAATTTCATATAATAAAAGCAAAGGTAATGCAAGAGCAATTTGACTAAATACATCAGGAGGAGTAAAAACTGCTGCTGCAATAAATATTATAACAATGGCAATTCTTCTTCTTTTTTTTAAAATCTCAGCTTTTATAAGACCAAATGTAGATAGAATAATCATAATTATGGGTAACTGAAATGCCATACCAAAAGCTAGAGTTAACTGAATTACTAAATTTAAATATTCACTAATTCTAGCTTCCAGAACAAGTGGAATACCTAAGTTTGCTTTTTCGAAACTAGTAAAAAATAGCCATGCATTTGGTATGATTAGGTAATACATGAAAAAGCAGCCAAAATAAAATAAAACAGGCGCTGCGCAGAGCGTAAAACATACTAGTTTTTTTTCAGGCAAATAAAGTCCAGGGCTTATAAACGCATATATCTGATAGCAACAAACTGGAAAAATACTTAAAATAGCAGCAAATATTGATAGTTTAATATATGCAAAAAAAGCTTCTGTTAAACCTGTGTAAATTATTTTTTTATCTCTACCCTCAATAACTTCAGAAAGAGGAGCTAGAATAATTTTATAAATATAATCACTGTAATAATAACAAATTAGAAAGCATAAAATAAATGAAATAAAAATTTTTATAAAACGCTTTTTTAATTCAAAAAAATGTTCCTTAAAAGAGAATTTTTTCATTTCAATATCTTTAAAATAATAAGTTTTTTATAAAATTAATTATATTTTTTGTATCCTCTTCTTCCTCATCTTTTTCTAAAATAACATTATCCTCTTTGTTCTCAATAATTTTATTATTTTGATTAATGTTATCGATTTGTTCTGTTTTTTGATTAGGAGAAGAAATTTCATTCCGATTAACATTAATTTGTGAAATTTGTGATGGCATAAATTTCATTATTTGTTTTAAATAATTTTCAAGGTAAGGCACTGTCGTTGAACTTTTAATCCAATATGGGTAATTTTTATTTTTAATATTGGATAAATCATGGATTTTAACTATGTTCTGCGTATGATTCATATAAATAACTATAGTTGCAAACAATATTATCGCAATCACTCCGCCTTTTATAAAACCAAGAATTAAACCAAAAAAACGATCAAAAATATTAGATCTCATTGGCTCTAAAAGTGCTAATAATTTAGAATTTATCATATTTAATATTGTATATAAAAATAAATATGACACCGAGCCGCTCAAAATGGAAGCAAATATATCGTTTTTTAATTGATCAGATAAAATTGATTTTACATATGGATAAAGAGCAACCGACAAAATAATTGAGACTATTACACCTAATAAATTAATAAAAACTTGAATAAACCCTTTATATAATCCAAGTAGGGTAAATATTGAAATTATGGTTAAGATGATAGTGTCAAATAAAGAAAAAGTCATAATGCAATAATTGTTTGATTTGTTATTATATAATTCATCTTAATATCATGCTCTTCGTTAGGTAGATATTCGTATAAATATTCATGAAAACATACACCAATTTTAATAATTTTAGATATATTTTTTATTTTAGCAAAATATTTATCATAATAACCATATCCAAATCCTATTCTATATCCATGTAAACTAAAAGCTAAACCCGGAACAATTACAACATCAGGGATTGTTTTTACATTACTTGTTGGTTGCATTAATTTTTTACCAAAGCTTTGTACTAATTCAGAACCTAAATCATATCTAACGAAATCCATATCTTGTTCACGCATTTTTGGCAGACTTACAATATAATTTGAATTTATGGTTAGTTTAATTAAGTCAGGTTCTCCTTTTAATGGCCAATAAAGTGCCAACACAAGATTTTTTTTTGTATATAATTTATTCAAAACAATTTTGACATTATTGATTATTTCTTCATTTTTAAAAAAATAATCTAATTCCTTAAAGCTTGCGCGCTCTAGTAAAATTTTTTTTCTAATATTATTTTTTATATCCATCATAATTAAATTTTATAGTCCTATGATTTTACTATATAATTTTATTCATTAGCTTTTCATGTAATTTAAGTTCCTCTGAACTTGGTATAATTACAATTTTATTACCTTTTAATGAAACATTGTCAAATTGCGAAATATTATTTTCAACAATTTTATTTTTAATAACAAAGCTTGTTTGTCTGCCACCAGTCAGCTCAATATATACTTCAGATAATAATTCTGCATCTTTAAGAGCGCCGTGATATTGTCGTGATGAATTATCAACTTTAAATCTTTTGCATAATGCATCCAAATTAACTTTAGCACCAGGAAAAGCTCTTCTAGCAATAATTAACGTGTCAATTACAACAGACAGTTCAAGAGATGGTAAATTTAACAATGATAATTCATGATTTAAAAATCTTACATCAAATGGTGCATTATGAATAACTAATGTACTATCTTTAATAAAATCTAAAAATTTATCTGCAATATCTTTAAATAAAGGTTTATCTTGCAGAAACTGATTTGAAATACCATGAATTTTATATGCTTCCAAAGGCATATCTCTTTGTGGATTAATATAGAAATGAAATTTTTCACCAGTGAGTACTTTATCAATCATTTCCAAAGCACCAATTTCTACAATTCGGTGACCATCATTTGGACTAAGACCAGTTGTTTCAGTGTCTAAAATTATTTCTCTAATCATGTTATCTTCTTTATTATTTCTTTAATTTGATCTTCTATTTCATATTCACTATTTATAGTGTGAGGTGTTAATTTAATTTTTATATCTTGAGGCAGTTGAATGGATTTTATTTTTTCAAAAATTTCAATATTTTTAAGACCTCTATTTAATGCTCGAACTAAACGCAAGTTTTCAGAGCAATAAACACAAATAACATGAGCAAAATATTTATCAAAACCAGATTCGTATAATAAAGGCACTTCTGTAAAAATCAATTTTTCTTCTATGTTTTCCTGCTCAAAATTTTTTATTCCAATTTTGACCATAGGATGAATAATTTTTTCCAGTTTTATTCTTAATTCGTCATTGTTATAAATAATTTCTGCTAATTTAGATTTTTCAAACACTTTTAAGCCATCTATTTCTTTGACAATCATATTTTGAATATCGATATTTTGATACAAAATTCTAACATAATCATCACATGAAAAAACGCGGTAACCCATTTTTTCAATTTGCTTAATAACATAGCTTTTTCCTGAGGCAAAACTACCTGTAACTGCAATATTCTTCATTATTTATTTCTTATTTGATTTTCATAATAAGCTTTCATAATGATTGCTGCAGTTTCTTCAATTGATCTCATTGTAACATCGATGGTTTTCCAATTATTTTTGCTACAAAGTTTCCTAACTTCTCTACATTCATCCTGAACAGTTTTTATATCTGTATAGTCAGATGATTCCTTTACTTGTAGTAAATTCATTCTACTTTCTCTAATTTCAATCAACCTCATTGGATTAATTAATAATCCAAAAATCAATGAATTATTCATTGTTGGTAAAAATTCTGGAAACGGACAATTATATACAAATGGTATATTAGCTGTTTTAAAACCATTATAAGCCAGATATATTGATGTTGGAGTTTTTGATGTGCGAGATGGACCAATTAATATGATATCAGCTTCATCTAAATCATCAAAGGTTTGTCCATCATCATGACGAAGAGTATATTCAATTGCATCAACTTTATCAAAATAGCTTTCATCAAATTTGTTATTATATACAACTCCACTGTCAGCATTAGTGCCTAAATATTTTGATATTTCGTTTACAATTCTACTAACTACTGAAATACATGGAATTTTTTTCTCGTAACAAAAACGTTTCAAATCATTTCTTATTATTTCACTTGAGATTGTATACAAGACTATTCCAGGTTTTAATTTTATTTTTTTTAAAACTTCTTCCAGCATTTTTTGATTACGAATCATTGGCCAGTGATATTTTTTAACTTCAACATCACTAAACTTTGTTAATGCAGTATCTGCAGTATGTTTGACAGTTTGACCTGAAGACTCTGAAATCAAGTGAATTATTAGTTTTTTCATCCTTTACAAATCTCTAATGTGGATAAATATTTTTACATCTAATATTTTTACCCCTAATTGATCAATAAATCTACTGTATTTAGGCATTAATAACAATTGTTGATATTTTTGTGCAGCAATTGAGAGTTGTTCACATCGCCCTTTTTATCCCCAATTTCTACAGGTTTCATCCACATATTAATCCACTGTATAATTTTTTATAGTGTATAAGTGGGAAAGATATTGTAATAGTTATCGCATATAGTATTTTTAATATGACTTATTGTTGATAAAAATGTGGATAAGTAACAAGATAACTTATCCACCGTGCCTACTACAACCATAATATTTCTTTAAATAAGATATATTGTTTATTATGTATGAGAGTATAAAATGAGTAATCTAATAAAAACCTTTAATGGAGAAAATAAAAAAACTCCGATTTGGTTAATGCGGCAAGCTGGTCGGTACATGCCAGAATACATGCTAATTCGCTCAAATATTAATAGTTTCCTTGATTTATGCTATGACTCTAAAAATGCAACAAAAGTAACCATGCAGCCAGTGGGAAGATTTGATCTTGATGCAGCTATTTTATTCTCTGATATTTTAGTATTACCGCATGCTCTGAATTGGGATGTTACTTTTAGCAAAGGAGAAGGACCACTGCTTAGAAAATTTGAAAATGATGAAGATCTTAATTTAATTAGTGACGAATTTTCTAGTAAAATAAATTATGTTTATGAGACAGTATCAAATGTTAAAGCACTTTTACCAAAACATGTTAGTTTAATTGGTTTTGCTGGTAGTCCATGGACAGTGATGAGTTATATGCTTGAGGGAAAAGGTAAACAAGATTTCTCTGTTAGTAAGAATTTTCTGTACACCAAAGAAAAAACTGCTATAAAATTAGTTGAAATAATCACGAATAAAACAATTGAATATTTATCTGGTCAAATTCAAGCAGGAGTAGAAATTATTCAATTATTTGATTCATGGTCTGGTGTTTTAAATGGCGATTTATATGAAAAATTTGTAATTGAGCCCACTAAAAAAATAATATTATCATTAAAGAAAAAGTTTCCTGACGTACCAATAATTGGTTTTCCCAGAGGATCTGGTTTTAATTATGATAATTATATTGATAATACTGACATTGATGGTTTGGGTGTTGATCAATTTACACCTATCGCAAAAATGAAAATTTGGCAAAAAAAATTAGTAGTGCAAGGGAATTTAGATCCTGTAATTTTACTTGGCAGTAAAGAAAATATAAAGAAAAATATTGATAATATTATGCTTAGTATGGATCATAAAAATTTCATATTTAATTTAGGACATGGAATCCTGCCAACTACACCTGTTGAAAATGTTGAATATCTTGTAAATTATGTCAAAAATTTTAAATAATAAAAAATTAGCAATAATCCTTTTTAATTTAGGTGGTCCAGACAGTTTGCAAGCTGTTAAGCCATTTTTATTTAATTTATTTAATGATAAATTTATTATAAATTTACCAAAATTTTTTAGATATCTTCTGGCTTATTTAATTTCATCAACACGCGAGAAAAAGGCTAAAGGAATCTATGCAAGAATGGGTGGAAGATCATCTATTATGCCAGAAACACAAAGTCAGGCCAATGCTTTAGCAGAGTATTTAAAAGACAAGCTTGATTGTGAATTTAAAATATTTATTTGTATGCGTCATTGGCATCCAATGTCTGATGAAGTTGTTAAACAAGTATGCGATTATTCAGCTGATGAAATTATTTATCTACCGCTATATCCCCAATTCTCAACTACTACGACCGCCTCATCTATTGATGATTTTACTTCTAAAATAAGTAAATCAAAGCTTAAAAATATAGTATGTAAAACTGTTTGTTGCTATCCGCTAGAGGAAAGCTTCATAAAGTCACAGGCAACATTAATAAGCAGTAAATTAAAAAAAGAAAAGAATTATCGTATATTATTTTCAGCTCATGGGTTGCCTAAAAAAACAATTGATGCAGGAGATCCTTATCAGTGGCAGATAGAAGCATCGGTTCAAGCGATCATAAATGAAATTGGTATTGAAAATTTAGATTATAAAATCACTTATCAAAGTAAGGTGGGACCACTTGAATGGCTAAAACCCAATACAGAAGATGAAATTGAAATAGCAGCAAAACAAGGCATAAACTTAATTATTGTACCGATTGCTTTTGTAAGTGAGCATTCAGAAACTAAGGTAGAGTTGGATATGGATTACAAAGAAATTGCTATGAAATATTCAATCGATTATGTTCGAATCCCAACAGTTAGTATTGATAGTTTATTTATAAAGTCACTTGGTGATATTGTTATTAATGCAAATAAAAAACCAGGAAGCTTTACATTGTCATCTAAAATGTCTAGAATTTGTCCAGGGAATTTTTCAAAATGCCCGTGTAATAAAAGTTAAGCGATAATTTAGTAAATATTTTTTATGGAAGATTATTTTTTATGGTATAAGGCTTTGCATATTATATCCGTTATATCATGGATGGCTGCAATGTTATATATGCCAAGGTTATTTGTTTATCACACAAAAGCAGAAATAGCTTCTGAAATGGACAAGACTTTTCAGGTAATGGAACATAGGTTATATAAATATATTATGACTCCTGCCATGATTTCAACCTATATCTTCGGCTTTTTAGTATCTTATATTTACGGCATGAGTGCACTTGGTGGATGGTTTCATATAAAAATGTTGATGGTTCTAGGCTTGACTGCTTTTCATGGTATGATGGGTAAATGGAGAAAAGATTTTGCAGCTGGAAATAATCAACATACAGAAAAATTCTACCGCTATATGAATGAAGTGCCAACAATTCTTATGATTATTGCAGTGATCATGGTTATAGTAAAACCATTTGAATAATGTTATTCTTAAAGCTTTATTTACAATTTAAGAATAATGTGTTATACTTAAAGCACTTATTTAAGTGAAAAATAAATAAAAATGGCAAAACTTGAAGTTCTAACAGCACCACATCCCATATTAAATCAAGTGGCTCAACCAGTTGCTGCAGTTGATGATAATGTTCGTAAAATTATGGACGATATGTTAGAGACAATGAAGAGTACAATAGGTGTTGGAATAGCTGCAAATCAGGTAGGAATTTTACAAAGAATAATAGTTCTTGATTTAAACAATCGTGAAAGGACTGACTCTGAAAAAGATATTAGTTATCCCCTGTTTATGGCTAATCCTGAAATAACAGAATTCTCTGATGAACATGTTGAAAAATTAGAAGGGTGTTTATCTATAACAATGCCAAGAACACTTGTATCAAGATCAGATTTTATTAAAGTTAAATTCATTGATTATAATAACAAAAAACAAGAAATTGATGCAAGCGGATGGTTTGCTCGCGCTGTTCAACATGAAGTAAATCATCTTGATGGAATATTAATTACAAATATTTTAGGAGAATCACTAGATTCATAATAGGTAATAAATAAAAATGGCAAAACTTGAAGTTCTAACAGCACCACATCCAATATTAAATCAAGTGGCTCAACCAGTTGATGAAGTTGATAATAATATTCGTAAAATTATGGATGACATGTTAGAAACAATGTATCATGAGACTGGTGTTGGATTGGCTGCTAATCAAGTAGGAATTTTGAAAAGAATTATAGTTATTGATCTGAAAGATGATGATGAAGAAATCAGAGAAAAAGGATTTTATCCCTTATTTATGGCTAATCCTGAGATAATTCAAATATCGGACGATTCTGAAGAAGAAATAGAAGGGTGTTTATCAGTTCCAGAACAAAGAGTGGCTGTCACAAGACCGCAGCATGTTAAAGTTAAGTATCTTGATTATAATAACAAAAAACAAGAAATTGATGCTAGAGGATGGTTTGCGCGTGCCGTGCAACATGAAATAGATCACTTAAATGGTAAATTAATGATCAATTATCTTTCAAAGTTAAAAAAAGATATTATACTAAGAAAATTGATTAAACTAAAACGTAACGCAGCTTAAGTTAATTTTATTAGTAAATTATGGATATTATCTTCATGGGGACGCCAGAATTTGCTGTTCCAGCTTTGCAAAACTTAATTCAACATAAAGAACATAATGTTAAGGCAGTATTTACTCGTGCACCTAAAACCCAAGGTCGGGGAATGAAATTATGTAATTCTCCAGTTCATGATTTAGCATTAAAATATAATATTGATGTACATACACCAAAAACATTAAAAAATCAGCAAGCTCTTGATCTTATTAACTCAATTCAAGCAGATATTATTGTTGTTGTAGCTTATGGATTTATTATTCCAGCCAATATACTTAATGCAAAAAAATATGGTTGTCTTAATATTCATCCATCAAGATTGCCACAATATAGGGGAGCAGCACCTTTGCAGAGAACTATAATTAACGGGGAAAAGGAAACATCGATATGCATCATGCAGATGGACGAGGGGCTTGATACTGGTGATATTATTTTACAAAAAAATATAGATTTATCTACAAAAATTACTTTGCAGGAACTGCATGATCAATGTGCTAATATTGGTGGTGAATTATTATTAAAAACATTAGCAAATATTGAAAGTCTTAAAAGAATAAAACAATCAGAGCATGGCGTGTCATACGCAGAAAAATTACAAAAAGAGGAAGGCAAAGTTGATTGGCATAAATCATCTTACGTCATAGATTGTATGGTTCGAGGCATGAATCCATGGCCTGGAGTTTATTTTCAGCATGATAATAAAATAATTAAAATTATTGAGGCAGAAAGTTTTGACAAAGAACATAAGTCAGTTCCTGGCACGATTCTGAATATTGATTTTGAGGTGGCTTGTGGCTCAGGAATTTTAAAAATAAAATATTTAAAGCCAGAAGGTAAACAAAAAATGCTAGCAACTGACTATTTGCGAGGAGTTGCTAAAAATATAGAGGCTAATAAGGTGATATTGAGTTAGAGTAATTATTTTTGATAAATTTAATTAACAGGATGTTATTTTTATTTCTAGATAAAAATTAGTTTACACAGTATAATTTCATACCTATGAAATAAAAAGGTTTTATTATGGGTATAAGTCTTATACAATTACTAATCATTTTATTAATAATCATGTTGTTATTTGGTGCTGGAAAATTGCCCCAAGTGATGTCTGAACTTGGTCGTGGTTTAAGGTCTTTTAAATCTGCTTTAAAAGATGAAAATAACGATAAAGACAAAGAAGATAAATAATTTTTATTAAGTAAATTATCATCTTATCTGTACTTAATAGATTTTTTAATATATATAAATAAAAAAAAGACAATTGAGATAACTTATGAATATTACTAAGTCCATATTAATAATAATTGCTTCAACATTGATTCTTGTCGGTTGTAAAACTAAAAATGTTGATGAAAATATTATAACTCCTGCTACTGAGCTTTATAGTAGTGGTTTAAAAGCATTGGATGAAAAAAATTATAAAAATGCTGCAACAGAATTCGAAAAAGTATTTTTTCAACATCCAGGCAATCACATAACACCATATGCTGAAATTATGCAGGCCTATTCACTTTATAAAAGCAATGAATATGAAGAAGCAATAGATGTTCTTGATATTTTCATTAAGCTTCATCCTCGTCACACAGATATTGCTTATGCATATTATTTAAAGGCTTTATCTTATTATGTCCAGATCTCTGAAGTGAAACTTGATCAATCTAGAACAGAAAATTCACTAAATTCATTAGAAGAAGTTATCAGAAGATTTCCATCTACTAAATATGCAATTGATGCAAGACTAAAAATAGATTTAGTTAATGATCATTTAGCAGGTAAGGAAATGTTTGTTGGTCGTTATTATTTAAATAAAAGAAATCCAATAGCGGCAATTAAGCGCTTTCAAATAGTTGTTGAGAAATTTGATACAACATCCCACACTCCAGAAGCATTACTCAGATTAGTTGAGTGTAATTTAATGTTGGGCTTAGTGGAAGAGGCGAAAAAATATGCTGCAGTATTAAAGCATAATTATCCAGATAATAATTGGAACAATTATAGCATTAATTTATTAAAATAATGCAATGCTGCAAAGACTTGAAATTATAGATTTTATACTAATTGAAAAATTAGAATTAGATTTTGATCAAGGTTTTTGTGTAATAACTGGTGAAACAGGAGCAGGAAAGTCAATTTTACTTGATTCTATCCTGTTTTGCCTTGGTAGCAAGTTATCAAATGATCCAGTGCGTCCACAAGCAGAGTTTTGTAGTGTGATTTTGGTTTTTGATAATGATGAAACAACCAATGCTTATCTCGAATCAGCTGGCATTATTATATCTGATAACTTAATTATCAGAACTACACAAAAAAATAATGGTCGAAAAACTTTTGCCATCAATGATCAAATTGTAACTATAAAATTAGTTCAAGGTTTGTTTGATTATCTTCTGGAACTACATGGCCAACATAATCACACTCAGCTTTTAAATATTGCCTATCATGGGGAAATTCTTGATGAATTTGGTAAATTACATGAGTTTAAAAATATAGTTAGTCAAAATTATTATAAATGGCAAGAATCAAAGCAAGAAATTTTAAAATTTGAGAGTAACAGGGAAAAGATAGTTCAAGAAATTGATTATTTAAAGCATATTTGCGAGGAACTTGAGCAGGCAAATATTAAAGAAGGAGAAGAGCAGGAATTAGTAGACATTAAGCGTAAGTTACAAACTTATGATAAAGAAAAAAAATTAGCTAAAGCTTTGACAGAAGATATAGAAAATATTTCAATTGAACGTTTAATTGCAAAAATTCAAAAATCAATATCAACTTCAGAAAACCCTGCGAGCTTACAGAAGATCAGTGCTGACTTAGAAGCTGCTTATGATAAAATTGAAGATGCAAAATCAAGTTTATATCAATTACTTCAAGACATAGATAATCCTGAGTTTTCTTTAGAGGAAATAGACGATAGATTATATGAAATACGTTCCCTTGCTCGCAAGCATCATTGTTCTGTTAATGATTTAGATAATTTCTTAAAAAAGTCACTTGATAGACTTGAATTGCTAAATGAGCAAGTAAAAAATAACTCTACTGTTAAACAAAATGTAGTTATTTTTGAGCAGAAATATTATGAATTAGCAAATGAATTATCAGAAAAGAGAAAAAAACTAGCTAATATTTTGTCTGATAAAGTAATGAGTGAGCTTTCGAGTCTAGATATGAAGAAAGCAATTTTTAAAATTGAAGTTGTGCAAAACATGGTCTCGCCATCTGCCAAAGGCATAGATAATATATATTTTACAGCTTCAACAAATCCAGGCATGAGCTTATCGTCAATTGATAAAGTGGCATCAGGTGGTGAATTATCTCGTTTTATGCTAGCTCTTAGAGTTGCCTTATTTAATAACGCACCAAAGAGAACAGTAATATTTGATGAAATTGATGTTGGTATTAGTGGTTCAGTTGCAGATTCTATTGGGCAGAGATTGAAAATATTAAGTCAGGCTCTTCAGATTATTGTGATTACGCATCAGCCCCAAGTTGCTGGTAAAGCAGATTTACATATTTTAGTTGAAAAGTCTCAAAGAGAAAAATATACTATAGCTACAGTAAGAATTCTGGACTATGAAGCACGGGCTCTCGAACTAGCTAGAATGATTTCTGGTAAAGTAATTACTGAAACTGCAATTAAAGCAGCCAAAGAACTTTTAATATAATATAAATTAATGGTATGTCTTATGAAAAAACAACTTATAAAAACTATTATTTTTTTATTTATAGCAAATCCTTTCTATGTTTTAGCCTCTATTGAAAGAGGTCAGTTGCTTGAGGGGACTATCCTTAATATTTCGGCTACTAAAACAGTTGAAGTTGAAAATGATTTGCTGACGGCGAGTCTGCGGTTTGAAACTGAGGGAAAAAATCCTAAAGATATACAAAGCAAAATCAATGAAGTAATGAATAAATCAATTGATATAGCTAAAAAATATAGTAAAATTATGGTATCGACTGAGCAATATTCAGTATATCAATTTTATATCAATAAAAAAGATGAACAAAAAGTAATGTGGCGTGGTAGTCAGACGCTAGTTGTTTCAGGAAAATCTTATGATGATATCTTAGAAATAACTGGCAAATTGCAGGAAATGGGATTGATTGTCAATAATTTAAGCTACACGATTTCCACTGAAACAAGAGAGGAGGTACGCGACTCTTTAATGGAATCCGTGATTGAAAAATTAATGAAAAAAGCTCAGCGTGCATCAAAAGTAATGGGCAAAGAAAACATAAAAATTATTGATATGAACATAGATGATGCAGCAATGTCAACTTTCTCCGAAGCTAGATTTTCATTAAGCTCTGACTCGTTTAGTAGCAAAATGATGAATCCAGTTGCAGCAAGTGGCAAAAGCCAAATTTCTGTTACTGGAAGTGCCAGAATATTAATTAAAGACTAGTTTTATAAATAATTATTTAAAAAAAAACTCAGTTTATAATTCAATAGTAAGCGTTTACGATAATAAAAAAAGAGTTGCAAAAGGAGAGAGACGTAATACACCTTAAAGGTGTATTATTAGATATTTAGTCCGACCGCCAAAACTCTTCTAAGCGTTTAAAATAAAGGGGTATAGCATCAGGGTCTACGCATGAAAATAATTTAG
>RXKF01000001.1 GCA_003963235.1 Rickettsiales bacterium | reverse complement strand
GATGCATTTATTTTAACCTATAAATATATTCTACAAGAATATATTGTAATACAATTCTCATCTCGTGACTACACTATTTAAGAACTCCAAAAATTTTGATTTCGAATGGTTATCCTGTACAAAATCCTTTTTAACGCCTGTTATCTCTTCGAAAATCTGCTGATTGAAGCTTTCAAAAAACTAGCTCATCTTTAAATATTTGGGGTTCACACAAGATAACTTCTTTAATGCTCAAATTAGTAAATTGTATTATTGTTTCCTCGTTTTAACAAATTAATAAGATATTTACCATATCCATTTTTTAAAATTAATGATGCTAATTCTTCAAGTTTAGTATCCTCAATCCAACCATTGCGCCATGCTATTTCTTCAGGGCAGCCTACTTTAAGACCTTGTCTATGCTCGATTGTTGCAATATATTGAGAAGCTTCAAGTAATGACTCGTGCGTACCCGTATCAAGCCAAGCATATCCTCTGCCCATAGTTTCAACTATAAGCTTGTTCTGATCGAGATATAATTGATTAAGAGAAGTAATCTCTAATTCCCCCCTCTTGGATGGCTTAATCTCTCGTGCTAGCGATACTGCGTTATTATCGTAAAAATAAAGTCCAGTAACCGCATAATTCGATTTTGGAACAACAGGCTTCTCTTCTAGGGAGATAACTTTTCCTTCTTTATCGAATTCTGCTATACCGTAATCATGCGGGTTATTTACATGATAAGCAAAAATTGTAGCGCCACTCTCTCTTTTTCTAGCTTTAATTATAATATTAGTAAAATCATGTCCGTAAAATATATTATCACCAAGTATAAGAACGCTTGGATCTTGTCCTATAAAATCTGCTCCTATAATAAATGCTTGCGCTAAACCATCTGGGGAAGGCTGAATTGCATATTCAATATTTATCCCCCATTGTTTTCCATCATTTAATAATTGTTTAAAAAGAGGAATATCACGCGGAGTAGAGATTATTAATATATCCTGTATCCCTGCAAGCATAAGAGTGCTTAGAGGGTAATAAATCATAGGCTTATCGAATACTGGAAGTAATTGTTTAGATACGCAGAACGTTGAAGGATATAGTCTAGTACCACTACCTCCAGCAAGAATTATACCTTTACGATTCATAGAAACCTCTTTCAACAAGCTCTTTAACTAAACGGTAGGAATATAATTCCCACGATGGCAATTGTAAAGCAAAAGTTGTTTGAAGTTTATTAATATTAAGTGTCGAATTAAAAGGACGCTTTGCTGGTAATGGATATTCAACGGTAGTTATTGCTTTGACATTCTCTGGAGCGCAACGTAGTTTTGCACCAAGAGATTGCGCCTGTTGAATTAAAGCAAAGGCAAACCCATGCCATGAAGTTTCTCCCGCTGAGGTGAGATTATAAATTTCATTGACAGAATTTGTAAAATCATTGTTATTTATTATTCTGTAAAGGATTAAGCTTGTAATAGTAGCAACAAGCTTAGCATCAGTAGGTGAGCCTATTTGATCGTTAACAATTTTAAGTACATCACGCTCTTTAGCAAGTTTCAATATAGTTCTAGCAAAGTTTTTCTCATATGAGCAAAATATCCAGCTAATACGAAAAATAAGATAGCGACACCCACTCTCTTGAATGAATTTATCTCCTTGAAGCTTAGTTTTACCGTATACGCTCAAAGGATTCGGTAAATCCTCTTCTGTATAAGGTAATTCTTTTTGACCATCAAATACATAATCCGTAGAATAATGAACAAAGAGAGCGTTGATATGCAAAGCTTCTTCAGCTAATACCCTGACTGCTTCAGAGTTTATTAGATAAGCTTCTTCTTGATTTGATTCAGCATTATCAACAGCAGTATAAGCTGCCGCATTAACAATTATATTTGGCTTATACCTCTTAACACAATCTCTTATAGAATCAATATTCGTGAAATTCACCTCGTTACTCCCAAAGGAAATAACTTCACCTAGGGACGCAAGCGCGCTAGAAAGTTCCCATCCAACTTGACCATTTTTACCGAATAACAGAATTCTCATTTACAACTCCATATTCTTATAAGCCCCTGTTTCGATGTTTCTTATCCATTGGATATTATTTAAGTACCACTGAATGGTTTTAGTAATACCACTATTAAAAGTCTCGCTTGGTCTCCATCCCACTTCTCTCATTACTTTAGAGCTGTCAATAGCGTAACGTCGATCATGACCCAGACGATCAGGTACAAACTTAATTAATTCATGGTAGCTTTCAATTGATTTTTCTGTTAAAAAATGCCTTATATCGTGCTTTTTGGGATCATGTAGTTCATCTAATAATCCACAAACTATTTGGGCAATTTCTATATTTGTAATTTCATTATGTCCACCAATATTATAGGTTTCTCCAATTTTTCCTTTAGTTAATATTTGGCGAATGGCTGCACAATGATCAGTAACAAACAGCCAATCCCGTATATTTTTACCGTCCCCATATATAGGGATTTCTTTCCCAGAAATAGCATTAAATATTATTAATGGTATTAATTTTTCTGGAAATTGATAAGGCCCATAATTATTAGAGCAGTTAGTGGTAATCACAGGAAGGCCATAGGTGTGATTCCATGCACGCACTAAGTGATCAGAAGCTGCTTTAGATGATGAGTAGGGACTATTTGGCTGATAAGGATTCTGCTCGGTAAAAGGAGGTTCTTCAGGAGAAAGAGAGCCATAAACTTCATCAGTACTTATATGAATAAACCGAAAAAGATTTTTATCCTCATCTTCAAGCTTTGCCCAGTAATTGCGAGCCACTTCCAAAAGTGTGTATGTGCCATGTATGTTTGTTTTAATAAAGCTTTCAGGATTTGATATTGATCTATCAACATGACTTTCAGCTGCAAAATTTATAATTGCTTGTGGTTGATATTTCTCAAATAAACTTGCTACTAAGACTTGGTCACAAATATCACCTTTAATAAAATGATGATTAGAATAATTTTGTAGCGCTTCTAAATTTTGTAAATTTCCTGCGTAAGTTAGTAAGTCAATGTTTACTAAAGGTATGTCAAAATTGTTAAACCATTCTAGCACAAAATTACTTCCAATGAAGCCCGCTCCTCCTGTTACAATGATTGGTGAATATTTCTTTAAATTTTTCATTTTGATATTATTAAATTAAAAATTGCTGCAAAAATTAAGCCTAAATTACCTAGAGTTGTTTGTCTATAAATCCTTATTTCTAATAATCCTTTAAGACGTGGTAGCAGCCGAGACTGGCGCGCTTCTTGAAACTTATCAAGCGTTTTTTTATTATCTAGTATTAGTAGGTGATACACTTGCTTTAAAGCAGCAATATTTTTATCGTTCCATTCTCTAAATATTCCTTTTAATAATAATTTTATTCGTGAAAAGCGTGCGATTAAATTATTATTTGAACCAATAAGATTCTTTGTGTGCTGACGATATAAAATTTCAGGATGTTGGTCATAAAACACATCTCCTCCAGAGCTTGTAACAAGCTGATATATCCACCAATCATGACTTATTACTTCTATATTTGAACCAGCTTTTTTTATTAACTCATAGGCTGCTTTATTAAATACCATAGTATTACCGCCAGCTATACTTTGCACTAAAGCATTAGCAAATGAAGGTGGTTTTGTAAATAAGGGAGAGTATTCAATATGTTCACCCTCCTCATTAATCAATTCTGTACGTGAACAATATAAGCTAGGGCGATCATTTGACATAGTTTGCAACTGTGTAACTGCTCGATCAAGTTTGTTTTCTAACCAAATATCATCTTGGTCTGCAAAGGCAAAAAAATCTGAATCTAGCTCTGTTTCACATACACTTGATAAGAAATTTTTAACAAAACCTCTTCTTGGATACGATTTAAATTCTATAATATTTTTACTTTCTTGTTGATACCTATATATTATATCCTTTGTTTGATCAGAAGAATCGTCATCATTTATAATTAAGTTCCAATTTTTATAGCTTTGCTTACTAAAAGATTCTAGTTGTTCAGCTAAGTATAAACCACCATTACAAGTGCATAAAAATATTGTTACTGAGTAATTCGATATAGAAGGCTTCTTATATACGCTATTCACAAGAGTCACTTTGAAGTAAATTAATTAAAGAACATTTTAAAGAACATTATATTATAGGAAATTAATCTTATCAAGCTGATATAATTCCATATCTAGGCATTGCT
>RXKF01000031.1 GCA_003963235.1 Rickettsiales bacterium | reverse complement strand
AACCTTCCTAATCGGGTTTTTAAGCTTATCATTATCTTCCTACGCTTCTTTGCCTTGCTGTCTTCCTTATATTTCCAAAGTCAATATACGCAACTGCCAAGCAGCAACAACTTAATCCTTTCCTTGCTTTAGCTTAATTATTGTGAACGCTCACTTATAAGCAATATATGGTTGATCACTTAATTATGATGAACGCGCACGTGAAGCTTATTACTCATTTTTGTCTTCAGTAATTTCAATAATATCATTACCTATTTCTGGTATTTCTATAGCCTCTTCTTCTACAACTTCTTCAACAGTCGTATCAACCTCAGCAATTAATGAGGCAGACACAACATTCTCATCTTTCTCAGTTTTAAATAATATAACTCCGCTAGTGCTGCGGCCTGTTACACGCACACTATTTAACTTACATCTAATGAGCTTTCCATTATTAGTAATAAGCATTAATTCATCATTCATATTAGCTGGCATTGAAGCAACGACAGAGCCAGTTTTTTCAGATAGAACCATATTAACAATACCAGAACCACCACGATTTGTTATGCGGTAATGATAAGCAGAAGTTCTTTTGCCAAAGCCTCTCTCAGAAACTGTTAAGATAAACTCCTCTCTTTCAGCCATCTCAATAATTTGCTCTTTAGTCAGTTCAATATTAAAATCTTGAGACGTGAATGCATGATCACCCGAGGCAATTTTTTGTCTATTTTCAAATGGTATTGATAAATATGCTTCTCTTTCTTCTACGGTAGATTTAATACCATGTAAGATCGTCATGGAAATAACTTTATCACCATTTGACAATTTCATAGCACGCACACCATCGGATGTTCTGCTTTTAAATACTCTAATTGCATTAACTGGAAAACGAATTGCTTTACCCATTCTACTAGCTAACAGTACATGATCATCTTCATTACAAGCCTTAACATTAATAAGACTATCATCCTCATCCATTCTAATAGCGATTTTTCCATTAGCTTGAATTTTTTTGAAATCAGACAAGTCATTTCTACGAATATTACCCTTTGCAGTAGCAAAGATGATATGCATATTATCCCACTCCGCTTGGTTCTCTGGCATTGGCATTATATTTGTTATAGTCTCCCCATCCTGAAGAGGTAATATATTGATGATGGGACGCCCCTTACTTTGAGGATTACCCAAAGGTAGTTTATATAATTTTAAACTATGAACCTGACCACGACTTGTAAAGAATAATAATGGCGTATGAGTGCTACCCACAAATAGTTGCGTTGTTATATCCTCATCGCGCATAGATAAACCAGAACGGCCTTTACCACCACGATTTTGTGCACGATATGTTACGAGCGGCACTCGTTTGATGTAACCACTTAATGTGACAGTAACTACCATTTCTTCTCTTTGAATTAAGTCTTCGATATCATGATCAAAACTTCCTTCAATTATTTCTGTTTTTCTTGGCGTACTAAATTCATCTTTAATTCGAATTAATTCAGATTTTAAAATTGCCAATAATTTTTCTCTGGTTCCTAATATATCAATATATTCAGTAATTTCTTTTGTTAAACTCTCAAGCTCATTCTCAAGCTTTTCCTTCTCCATACCAGTCAGGCGTTGTAATCTCATTTCTAAGATGGCTTTTGCCTGAATTTCTGAAAATTGAATAGTACTATCATCCTTAATATTTGCCTTATCATCAACAAGCTTAATCAAGCTAACAATCGCAGAGCAATTCCAATGCTTCTGCATTAATAATTCTTTAGCAGTTGTTGGGTTTGGTGCTCCACGTATTATTTTGATAACTTCGTCGATATTATCCACAGCGATGCGAACACCTAGTAAAATATGCGCCTTATCTCTTGCTTTATTAAGCAAAAATATTGTACGCCTTGTAATTACAACTTCTCTAAAACGAACAAATGCGCCAATAACTTCTTTCAAGTTCATGACTTTAGGCATTCCTTCATCAAGAGCTAACATAATCACCCCAAAACTAGTTTGAAGCTGGGTATATGAATATAATTGGTTAAGCACAACTTCGCCAACTGAATCTTTTTTAATCTCAATGACTACACGCACACCATCTTTATTCGACTCGTCGCGAAGATCACTAATTCCTTCAATTCTTTTTTCTCTTACAAGGTCAGCAATTTTTTCAACTAATTTTGCCTTATTAACCATGTAAGGCATTTCTTTAATAATAATTGCTTCACGATTATTATTAATTTCAATTTCGCATTTACCACGAAATAAGATACTGCCCCTGCCCGTTAAGTAAGCTGACTGTATGCCGCTTGAGCCAAGAATTAAGCCACCAGTTGGAAAATCTGGTCCTTTTACATATGAAATTAATTCTTGAATATCGATATCTTGATTGTCAACATAAGCACATGCAGCATCAATCACTTCTCCTAAATTATGAGGCGGAATATTTGTCGCCATACCAACAGCAATACCACCAGTGCCATTAACCAATAAATTTGGGAACATTGCTGGTATAACAGTTGGCTCATTCTCTGAACCATCATAGTTTGGTGAGTAATCGACCGTGTCTTTTTCTATGTCTTCAACAAGCGTTTGCGAAATTTTACTTAAGCGAGCTTCAGTATATCTCATAGAAGCAGCAGAATCTCCATCCATGGAACCAAAGTTACCCTGACCATCTACTAGAGGAACACGCAATGAAAAATCTTGAGCCATTCTAACAAGTGATTCATAAATAGCTGCATCACCATGAGGATGGTATTTACCAATTACATCACCAACTATTCTTGCTGATTTTCTGTGTGGCTTTGAATTAATATAACCGCCTTCGTGCATTGAGAATAAAATACGCCTGTGTACAGGTTTTAGCCCGTCGCGAACATCTGGAATGGCACGACTGACTATAACGCTCATTGCGTAATCCATATAAGAGCTTTTCATCTCTTCTTCAATGTTAATAGGTACTAGGCTTTTAAACTCTACTTCGCTCACAATTTATACGCTCTTTAAAACTATTAATTAAATCACACCAAACAGTAGTATATTTTTCTTCAACATGCAAGGAAATATAAGGTCGAATTTTATTATTTCAAATAGACATTTTTTTTATTTATATTTAAAGTCAAAAATTTTGTTTGTCCCTAGGAATATGGCTAGCAATGATAAGTTATTTATGACAAAACTTGAAAGTATAGTAAGTAAAAAAATATTATATGAAGTTTTAAACATGATCGTCTCTAAATATACTATACAACATATTTCTTCTCTTACGCAAAACTGAGGTTATTTTAAATTTAGTTGTTATTAAATGAAGCATTTATATGGTCATTGAGTTCGTAATCATTTTTCAATCTTTTCAAAATAATATGACTATGTACTTAATAACGCTCACAGTACTAACCAACTACAACTTTATTGCGTCCAGTTTCTTTTGCTTCATACAAGGCCTTATCAACGCGGTTAATAAATTCTTCTACTGTCTCTGTATAAATATATTCAGCTATGCCAATTGAAGTAGTTTTTTTAAGTGGTGTTTCTTTATCAGGTATAATAAACTCCAGTTGCTCAACTTGCTCTCTAGTCTTTTCAGCGATTTTAAGACCATTAGTAATATCAGTATTACCCAATAATACAACAAATTCTTCACCACCATATCGAGCAATTAAATCTGTAACTCTAAATGAGGTTTTAAGTAAAGCAGTGAGAGCTTTAAGAACTGCATCGCCTGCAGGATGGCCATAAGTATCATTAACTTCTTTAAAATGATCCATGTCAAATAACATTAAACACATTTTTTGATTTGATTGCTTTGCTTTTTCTGTCATTTGCTTAACATGAATATCAAAATAACGTCTGTTAAACACACCAGTTAAACCATCTTTTGTCGAAAGATCAACGCTTTCCTCTAATTCTTTTCTTAAATCATCTTGATATTGTTTACGTCGTAATTGAGTTTTTACTCTCGCTTGCAGCTCACTTTTATCTACTGGATAAATAAAATAATCATTAATACCAATCTCCATTCCTTTAATCACCATTGGAATATTTTCTTCCTCAGCAAGTAGCATTAATATCGAGTTTTTAAAAGGTGGTTTAGATCTAAGAACCACACCAATTCGCAAAGGGTCTTCACTGTCCATTTGGCAACTTATTATAACCAGATCAGGAATAAAAGAACCTAATGAGTAAATTTCTTCTAAATTGGAAATAACCATTACCTGACGAGTTAAAGCTTCTAGATTTTGTTTTATATTTTTTGATTGAATAACGTCATCATCTAATAATAAAATTTTGTTATCACTAAAATTATCTTTAATATCAATTGATTCGGCTCCAAGTGCTTCACTGGTCTTATTGCGAAGTTTTAATTCATCTACAACAGTTTTCATTCGAGTTAATGATTTTACTTTGGCAAATAATGCAACATCATTTATAGGTTTGGTTAAAAACTCATCAGCTCCTGCTTCTAAACCTTTAATCCTATCTTCAATTTCTGATAAAGCAGTGACCATTACGACTGGAATATGCGTGGTATCTTGGTTTGATTTAATGTGCCTACATGTTTCATATCCATCCATTTCTGGCATCATTACATCTAGCAAAACAATATCTATTTCATTTTGAGATAACATCTCTAGTGCTTTTGCACCGCTATTTGCCGTTACTACCGTGTAATATTCACTAAGAAGCTTCACTTCTAATAGTTTAACATTTTGTTCTAAATCATCGACTACTAATACGGTTGCTGTCATATTATATTTTCTTTAACTGGTTTAACAAATTTTTCTACCGCTTTAAAAAACCTATCTATTGAAACGGGCTTAGCAAGATACATATCGCAACCAGATTGTGAAATATGAATTTCATCTTTTTTCATAGCAAAAGCAGTTATCGCAATTATAGGAATGGAAGAAGTATCAGGATTTGCTTTTAAATTATAAATTAAGTCAATACCTGAAATTCCATTTAATTGAATATCCATTAAAATCAAATCTAAATTTTGCGACAAAGCCATTTCCATTACACTAACGCCATCTCTTGATATAAAAACTTGATGTTTTTGGATTGTAAGAAGATCGTGAAATAACTTCATATTTAGGTCATTATCTTCAACAATTAAAACTCTACCCATGATTTCTATGCTTAATAAACTTATATGCGCATTTTTTGCTCACTAATTAAATTTCTAACTTATAAAAAAGATAGAAGCAAGGTTGCTTATAGATAAAAGTACTTATAAATAGTGATTGAACAATTAAATTATTGTATTTTTATCATGCTTTAAACTATAGATTGCTAATTTTGTTGATAACATCTTTCATTTCTTGCCACGAGTTATTCAAATCACGCTCAAAGAAATCAATTGAAATTGCTTCAAAATGACTTTTGATAAAGATATTATTGATATCTTTAAAATTAATTGAAATATTATCATCAATAATAATCAAGATTTTAGTAATATCAGCAAATATTTTTTCTTTAGATATTATGTTAATCAGTAATTCCATTGATGGATTAATGACAACAAGGATTTTTGAATTATTAGGATTAATTATTGTATTTGTAATGAAAATTGGCTGTTTTTCAGGAAGTGGATCTTTATCAGTTGCATGAGGAATAAAATATTTTTTTGAAAATGTCCATAATATTTTGTCCAATTCTTGCGTCAATTCCTCACTATCAGTAATTACGCAAGTGTTTACGGAGCTAAGGTAACATTTATAAGCTAATTGACAAAAAGTTTTAGCTAAAGCTTCATGATGAGTTTTATAACAGCTTATTTTTATCATTTAAATAATTAATTAATTGCTAAAGTTTATATGTATCCTTGCATCAAAACATATGAATTATTATAATCACAGATTAATCCCAATTTTTCAATATTTTTTAGAGTGTAAAATATAATGCTGAGATGTTCCTATGTAGTACTCATTCATAATAATGAGAATAATATTCTTAAATTAATTGCGTCTTTGAGAAAAATTGATGGAAATTTTCGTAAAGAATTTATTTTTATAGATGACGGCAGCAATGATAATTCTTTAGATATTTTAAAAAAATCAGTTAATGATATTCCAAGAACTACAATTATTACTCAAGAAACGCAAGGACCAACAATTAGCATTAATAAAGCCATTAGCTTAGTTACAGGAGAATATGTGCAATTTGTTGAAGGTAGCGAAATTCTGCATCCAGATTCAACAGCTGTTTTAATGGAATCATGTTTAAAGCTAGGAACGGATGTGTCTATTGGTCTTGTATCAAATAAGGAATTATTAAATAATAAATTAAAAAATGAAAGCATAATAATCAATAATCCTATAGAAGAAATATTAAATGGAAAAATTTCAGCGTTGCGTCATATTGGTAAATCTGGAAGTATGGTGCACGCTCAATTATTAGAAAAAATTGATAAAGCAGATAGCAGCATTTATACACAAAATATGTCGCTTTCACTGCGCTGTGCTAAATATTCTAAATTTGCATATATTAATGATTTTGTTGCAACAAAAAATATAGCCGCAATTGATTATGATCGTAAATTTGATTCATACAATAATTTAAAGTCAATTTATAATTTTTCTAAAGAAAATCCAGAAATTTTCTCAAGACAGATTTCAGCTTTGCTTAAGGTTTTAAGCTCAGAAAATCTTAAAACACCTGATAAAATCAGGTATTTTATTCAATCTTTACTCAGTAAATATGTTAAATCATATTCTCTTAAATCGATCCTTGCTTTATATAAGCACGAACTTGAACAATTATTTTAGTCAAGACATAGTATTTTGGTAGAATTTGATGCTTACTCAAGTTATATAATTTATTGCTTGAGTTTTTGTATTACCACTAATTTTTAAAAAATATTATAAAAAATTTTTTTTCGCTCTTGAAGTGACTATAGACTGATCATATATAGTTATTACAAAACAATTTTTAAGAGGAAGAAATGAATTTAAAACCTTTACATGATCGTATCGCAATTTCAGTATTACCAATGGAAGAAAAAACAACTGGAGGCATTATTATTCCAGATACTGCGCAAGAAAAGCCACTGCAAGGTGAAGTTGTTGCTGTTGGCAGCGGCGCTAGAGATAAAGATGGCAAAATCATTCCTATGGAAGTAAAGGTTGGTGATGTTGTCATGTACGGCAAATGGGGTGGTACTGAAGTCAAACTTAATGGCAAAGATTTAATCATCATGAAAGAAAGTGATGTAATAGGAATCGTTACAAAATAATTAAACTTATATTTTAGGAGACAAAAATTATGGCAAAACAAATTAAACACGGCAGTAAAGCTCGCGAAGAAATGATTAAGGGCGTAGATATTTTAGCAGATGCTGTTAAAGTAACGCTTGGTCCAAAAGGGCGTAATGTTGCAATTGAACAGTCATTTGGAGCACCAAAAGTGACAAAAGATGGTGTAACTGTTGCTAAAGCCATTGAGCTTAGCGACCCAATGCATAACCTTGGCGCTCAATTAGTGAAATCAGTCGCAAGTAAAACAGCAGATACTGCAGGTGATGGTACAACTACTGCTACAGTATTAGCCCAAGCTATTGTAAAAATGGGTAATAAAGCAGTTGTTGCTGGGTTTAACCCAATGGACTTGAAAAGAGGTATTGATTTAGCAGTTAAAACTGTGCTGGAAGAAATAAAAAAAGTTAGTAAGTCAATAAATTCAAGTGAAGAAATTTCTCAAGTTGGCACAATTTCAGCCAATGGTGATAGAGAAATTGGTGAAAAAATTGCTCTTGCTATGGAAAAAGTTGGTAAAGAAGGTGTAATTACTGTTGAAGAAGCAAAAAATTTCGGTTTTGAAGTCGACGTAGTAGAAGGAATGATGTTTGATAGAGGCTATTTATCGCCTTATTTTGTAACAAATTCTGAAAAAATGATCGCAGAATTAGATAATCCATTTATCTTATTATTTGAGAAAAAACTATCATCTCTACAACCAATGCTACCAGTTCTTGAAGCAGTAGTGCAATCTTCAAGACCTTTATTAATTATTGCTGAAGATGTTGAAGGCGAAGCATTAGCAACATTAGTTGTTAACAAAATTCGTGGTGGATTAAAAGTTGCAGCTGTTAAAGCACCTGGTTTTGGTGATAGAAGAAAAGCAATGATGGAAGATTTAGCTATTTTAACAGGAGCGCAATTAATCAGTGATGATTTGGGCATGAAGCTTGAAAATGTTGATCTATCTATGCTTGGCACTGCTAAAAAAATAAAAATTTCTAAAGAAGATACAATTATTGTTGATGGAGCAGGTCAAAAAGTTGATATTGAATCAAGATGTGCACAAATTCGTCAGCAAATTACCGAAACTACTTCAGATTATGATAAGGAAAAACTTCAAGAAAGATTAGCAAAACTTGTAGGCGGTGTAGCGGTTCTTAAAGTTGGCGGCGCAACTGAAGTTGAAGTTAAAGAAAGAAAAGACAGAGTTGACGATGCTCTTCATGCAACTAGAGCTGCTGTTGAAGAAGGAGTCGTATCTGGTGGTGGAACGACATTATTCTATGCAGCACGCGTGCTTGAGAAGCTTGTTGCTCCTAATGAAGATCAGCAAGCTGGTGTGAATATTGTGAAAAAAGCGGTACAAGCTCCACTTCGCCAAATTGCTGAAAATGCTGGAATTGATGGCGCTATCGTTGTTGGAAAACTTGAAGTTTCAGAATCTATTACTTGGGGTTTTAATGCTCAAGAAATGGAATATGTTGATATGTTTAAGGCTGGAATCATTGATCCAACTAAAGTAGTTCGTACTGCATTAATTGATGCTGCTTCTGTTGCTTCATTAATTATTACTACTGAATCAATTATTACTGCTGATCCATCTATTAAAGAAAATTCTGCTAGTGGTGGTATGCCAAGCGGAATGGGCGGAATGGGTGGTATGGGTGGTATGGGTGGTATGGGATTCTAATTATTTACTATAATTAGAAAATACTATTTATAATAATTCATTCGAATTTTATATTAAGTCAAATAGCATTTTGTGTTATTAAGTTAGTGAACTAAGCTTATATCTTATACGAGCAAGGAAACAGCTGAAAAGCAAGCTACAAATATGCACTTAATTGATATGTAAAAAAATGAGGAGGTCAATATATTTGGCCTCCTAATTAACCCTTTCCTTACTTTACTTAATTATCGTGAACAGTCACATTTTCTTTATGGATCCTCGCCTTCGCGAGGGTGACACGAACAGAGGTGAAGACAAAACTAATTAAATTAGCAATTAATCATTTATAACAACAGTTGTGAACGCTCATAAATTATAGAATAACTTTCTTTAAAAAGTACACTTCAACTGAAGTTTACTATATATCAATTAAATTCAATTTGTGCAGTACTTCTTTTTATGATGTCATCAAAGGAAATCGAATCATGTTTTTTTACTAATTTTAATACACCATTCTTGACATCAAAAACTCCGATATCGGTTATAATGCGATCAACTACAGCTACTCCAGTTAAGGGCAAGGTACATTTATCAACAAGCTTTGGAGCACCATCTTTTGCATTATGAGTCATTAAAACTACAACACGGTTGATATTTGCTACTAAATCCATAGCACCACCCATTCCCTTAATCATTTTGCCAGGAATAGCCCAATTGGCAAGATCACCATTAGTAGATACTTCTAAAGCGCCAAGGATAGTTAAATCAACATGCCCACCTCGAATCATAGCAAAAGATTGAGCGCTATCAAAATAACTACTTTCAGATAATTCTGTGATAGTTTGTTTACCTGCGTTAATAAGATCTGCATCTTCATAACCAGCATAAGGAAATGGTCCCATACCAAGCATCCCATTTTCACTTTGAAAACTAACTTTAATATCTTTTGATATAAAATTAGGAATATTGGTTGGTATGCCAATTCCTAAATTAATAAATTGACCGTCTTTAACTTCCATTGCAGCTGCAATTTGACACATTTCATCTACTGACCAAGACATTACGTTGCCTCCATAGTTCTAAGCGTTACTTTTTCAATTTTTTTCTGATAATTAGTTCCTTGGAATATTCTTTGCACGTATATTGCTGGTGTATGAATATTTTCAGGATCAAGCGTGCCAGTTTCAACAATTTCTTCAACTTCACAAATAGTAATTTTTGCAGCAGTAGCCATAACGGGATTAAAGTTTCTGGCAGTTTTTCTATAAATTACATTACCAAATTTATCAGCTTTATATCCTTTAACAATTGCAACATCAGCAAATATTCCCTGCTCCATGATATATGTTTTACCATTAAATTCTTTTGTTTCTTTGCCAATGGCTACATCAGTCCCAACTCCAGTTCTGGTATAAAACGCAGGAATTCCAGCACCACCAGCTCTGATGCGTTCAGCGAGTGTTCCTTGCGGATTTAGCTCTAGTTCCAATGTTCCATCTAAAAACATTTTTTCAAATGTTTTATTTTCCCCAACATATGAAGAAATCATTTTTTTGATTTGACCATTTCGGAGTAAAATTCCTAAGCCAAAATCATCAATTCCACAATTATTACTCACAATAGTTAAATTTTTTACTCCAGACTTTGATATTGCATTTATTAAATTCTCGGGTATTCCGCATAATCCAAAACCACCCGAATGAATTAGCATGCCATCTTTTAGTATTCCAGCAATTGCATCTTCAGCATTATTAAAAAATTGTGTCATAAATTTGATTAAATTCTTAATTAAGATATTTATTCTACACTTAACCTTTTTATAAATCAAAGTTCTTTAGTATTATTTCATAGTTGTTTGTTAATATGTATTGTTATATTGTTTAAGAACAGGAATGTTACTTTAATTTAAATACTATTATGATTAGAAAAGGAAAAATAACCGATCTTATTGATTTACAAAAAATTATGAAAAGTTCACTTGGTTTTTGGCAATATTCTGAAAATGATATGATAGAATTAATAAAACATTTAAATATTACTGAAACATTTATCAATGATGCCATAATTTATGTAGAAGAAAATGAAGGAAAAATCGAAGGCTTTTTTGGTATTATTCCCTATGATGATTTAAATGAGGCAAAATTTTATATAAATCCCTCTAATATTAAAACTGGAATTGGCAAACGTTTATGGCATCATGTTATACAAGATCTTGAAAAAATGGAACTTGACTATATAACAATTATCATAGATGGTAATGCAATTGGTTTTTATGAAAAACTTGGATTTATTAAAATTGGTGAGCAACCTTCAAAATTAAATAACGTAAATAACGAAAGTTATACGCCAATAATGAGATATTATTTAAAAAAATAAACAATGTAATTTATGCAAATTGATAAAAATATTCCTAACTACTTAACTATGATAAGGTTGTTGGCTATACCAATTATTGTAATGACCTTTTATTTTGATAATTCTAAATTCGCTCATCGCTTAGGGGGAATAATATTTGCTCTTGCTAGCTTAACTGATTTTTTTGATGGATATATTGCTAGAAAATATAATCTTATATCAAGCTTTGGTAAAATGTTTGATCCAATTGCTGACAAGGTGTTAGTAGGATGTATTTTACTAATGCTTGTTAAAACTGGAAGAGCCGATGAAGTGCCGTGCCTCTTAATTTTAGCTAGAGAATTTATTGTCGCAGGTTTGCGCGAGTTCTTAATTCAGGTTAAAGTTAGCGTGCCAGTGAGCCAAATTGCAAAAGTAAAAACCACTATTCAAATGACGGCAATCACCTTATTAATTATAGGCTCGACAGGCTCTGGCATTAAGTCACTGGATTTAATAGGGCATATAAGCCTATGGATTGCAGCAATTTTAACAATTGTTAGTGGCTATTCTTATCTTAAGGCTTGTAGCAAATATTTATAAGATCATGAATTTTAACACAAAAATTAGTTAGCAGAAATTATAAACCTCTAACTATTATAATTTTAATGCTCAGCAAGTATAAAAATTTATAAAAGGTCAGTGCAAGTAAAAAGGAAATTTTTACTTCAAACTTGTAAATGATAATACTTTAAATAACTCACCCATCATTGAGGGAGAAGTGAGACGCTCTACTTGCTTATCAATAATATAATACTCTGCTTTTGACAGTGATTTTTGCAAAATTTTGCTCCTCAGCTCTATGCCATAATTAAGCAAAAATTCTCTTTGCGTACAATAATCAAATTTTACAATTTTTTGCTCTCTTGCTGCTTTTTCTAATGCATTAAAATCAACATGAGAAGTAATATCAGCCTCTCCTAAAGTATCAATTATTGGCCAATATTTATGATTTTTCATAGCTTGAAGCGTTGAATTATATTGAGATCTTTTTCTGTTTTCTGCTTTTATATTATAACCATAATCAATTATTAAAGCCGAACCACTATGATTTTCAATATGACTACTTAATTTACGAATAATCACTAATGATTCAATCGATTCTTCAAACACTGCTCCATCATTTGCATTAATATGCTCTATATCTAATTGCATTTGCAAATTTTTATGAACACTCATTTTGTCGTATTTAATATTTCCATTATATGGATCAGTAATAAAAACATACTCAAACCAGTGTTTTTTTACTTTTATATATTGCTTAATAGGTAGTGCATCAAAAAATTCATTAGCAATAATAATCAGTGGTGCAGAAGGCAAATTATCAAAATTATTAATCCATTTTATCTCTTTATTCAAAGGAGCTATTTTTTCTCTTTGCTTATTAATAAAATTTGGATTTATATCATAAAGATATATTTCCATGGCTCGTAAAAAATCAGGCTCAATATTACAAACTCTTAAGAAATCATGCATTAAGCTCCCTGTTCCAGGCCCTAATTCTAATAAAATAAATTTATCTGGCTTGCCTATTTTTTCCCATTGAGTAATCGTCCATATTGCAATGATCTCGCCAAATAATTGCGATATTTCGGGAGAAGTTATGAAATCAGAGTCACTACCAATATTTTTAATTGTTTTATAATAGGAATTAGAATGAAGAGACAAAACCTCTCTCATCATTTCATCAACTTTGATGTGACCATTTTCAGCAATTACTTGCCTTATTTTTGAGTCAATTGCCATTGTTTTGAACTATTATAAATTAATATTAAGCCAATTATAATCATCGGAATACATAGTAATTGACCCATTGTAAAATAATGAAAAATATAACCTATTTTTTCATCAGGCTCTCTAAAAAATTCTATAATAACTCTAAACAACGCATAGAATATTAGAAATATTCCAGATAAAAAGCCTGGTTTTTTTAGTGCGTTTTGTTTAAATACTAAATATTTTAGAATAAAAAACAATACAAATCCTTCTAAAAATGACTCATATAATTGACTTGGATGACGAGGTTGCATATCGCTGTATGGGAAAACTACTCCCCACGCAACATCTGTTACTCTTCCATATAATTCAGCATTGATAAAATTAGCAATTCTACCAAAAAATAATCCGATCGGAGCCGCAGCAGCGCAAAGATCAGTTAAAGTCCAATAGTAAATTTTATAATATCGACAAAATATAAATGAAGAAATAATGAATCCAGAAATGCCACCATGAAAAGACATTCCACCTTCATAAGTTTTTAATATCTCAATTGGGTTTGAAAAATATTTAGCTGGATCATAGAATAATACATACCCAAGACGTCCACCCACAATAATTCCAATAATTACCCAAGAAACAAAATCGTCAATATTTTTTTTGGTTATATTAGCTTGTTTTTTCTCTGCAATATTAAGTACATAATACCATCCAAGCATAATACCCACCACATATGATAGCGAATACCATGTCACTCCAAGTGGCCCCACAGAAATTATTACAGGATCAATATTTGGAAATTTTAACATTTTTATGTATTTTCAATAATTTTCACCTTAATAGATAGTTCCTTAAAAACATCGCATAAAGCTAGAGTTAATTTCTGAATCATTTTATCACTATGCCATGGAGTTGGCGTGATTCTTAATCGCTCAGTGCCTTTTTCTACTGTTGGAAAATTTATATGCTGCACAAAAATATTATGTTTTTGTACTAAAATTTGAGATGCTTTTCGAGCTAATTCTGCATCGCCAATAATAATTGGAATAATATGACTTTGATTGTTAAAAATATTTATTCCATTCTCAGTTAGAGATTTTTTGACTTTAGCCACTACATTTTGATGCTGCGTTCTTTCTGTCTCAGACTCTTTTAAATAATTAATACTAGCTCTTGCTGCATCAGTTATAACTGGTGGCAAAGATGTAGTAAAAATAAATCCACTAGCAGTAAGCCTTATTGCATCAATAAGAGAATGTTTTCCAGCAATATAACCACCAATTACTCCATATGCTTTTGCTAATGTTCCTTGAACTATATCAATTTTATCTTCGCAACCTAGCATATTTGCAATTCCAGCACCTCGCGCACCATATAAACCAACAGAGTGAACTTCATCAATATAGGTCATCGCATTATATTTCTTAGCAAGTTTGATAATTTCCTCAATTGGTGAAATCAGACCATTCATCGAGTATGCAGATTCAAAAACAATTATTTTAGGACTATTTATATCCACTGACTGCAATAAGCTTTCCAAATGATTTGTATCAAGATGCCGATAAACATATTTTTGCGCTTTTGAATTACGAATGCCTGCAATGATTGAAGCATGGTTTAATTCATCTGAAAAATATATCAAATCTGGAATAATTTTAGCTAATGTTGTTAGAGTTGCATCATTGGAAATATATCCCGAAGTGAACACTAACGCCTCTTCTTTATTATGCAAATCAGCAATAGTATTTTCTAGCTCAATAATTGCATAATTATTGCCACCAATATTACGTGTTCCACCTGAGCCCACCCCATTTTCCAAAAGAGATTTTTGTGCTGCTTGCACCACTATTGGGTGTTGACTCATACCCAAATAATCATTAATACACCACATCGTCACATTTTGTTTATCAACGCCCCACGATGCTAAAGGAAATTTTCCTGAATGTCTTTGAACACCTACGAAGTTTCTATAACGACCTTCATCTTTAATTTGTTGAACCTGTTGTTCAAATGCGGAATAATAATTAAACATCGCCTTCCCTGATAGTAATCTAGATTTTATACATTAATTAATGTTGCTTGAGAACGAATTAATGCATAATCTTTGTATTTTTTCTTTAATGCCTGACATAATAATAATTACTTTCATCAGACATGGTTAAATTATATTTATAATTTGTAATATTAAAATCTTCCAAATGCTTGATATCTTGAGCAATTTTATCGTTAACTTGCATCAGTGTTTTAATTTCACTTTTATCAAGCAATTTTAGCTCATCTAAAAGTTTTTGGTATAAAATTGTCTACTTAAAACTGCTTGAGTTTATTCTTAAATTAAGCGCACTAAAATCCATTGTTTTGGCTGAAGAAATAATACTAATCACTTTTTTTATGACTCTGTAAAAAATTAAATTCAGCGCCTATAATAAATATTATATTAATAATATAGAAAAAAACTAAAGTAATGATTATGCTCCCCAAAGAGCCATAAACTATACTTAACTGATTATAATATATAATATATTTTGTTAGTAAATAACCACTTGCAGACCATAAAATTACTGCTAACAATGCTCCTGGAGCTACTTCAGAATATTTAAGGCTTATATTCGGAATTAGAAAATAAAGTGAACTAATTGTTAGAAATAAAGACAAAAAAACAAAGATATATTTTGCTATATTAATAAGCGATCTATATTCATATTTTAATATTACAAAATAATGTATCTTAGTGAGAATTACAGGAATTATAATTAAAATAAGCATAGCAAAGCAAATTGCACTAATAATAATTAAAAACTGAAAAATACTTAAAAGCCTTCTCAGAATATATATTGGTGGCGTTTTAACTTCATAAACTCGGTTTAATATTGTTCTTAAACATTCAATAAACGATGAAGCTGTCCAAAGCGTTCCCAAAATAGCTAAGGTCAGTAACCCAGGTGGAGGATTTGCTATCATTTCATCTATCCTAGTCTTTAAAGCAGCAATGGAGTTTTCAGGCAGATTATCAACGGTAAACCAAATGAACATTTCCCCTAATTCCGATAATCCAAAAAAACTTGTGAAAGCTAAAATAAAAATAAAAAAAGGAAAGATTGACAAAAGCATCATGAAAGCCATATAGCCTGCATGCTCGACTCCATCATGGTCTACCATTTTTACAATCGCCAGATATAAATTTCGCAAAATATTTTTCATTATAATAACTTTATCTTGTAATCACTCAAACTTTAATTTTTTACATTAGCCCTCTAATCATTATAGATTTTTTTTGTTGAGAGGCAAGAATAACCATTCTTCTTAAAAAAATATATTTGTTAACAAATCATTCATTTTTAAAATTAAAATTCAGTTAATTTTAATTAAATTAACTACTTGCATTTTGAATTTAATTGAGTTAAAATAAATTATTATTTATTTAATTAATTTACTTACAAATTTAGGTACACAAAAATGGCACGCAAGAACGACTATATTGTCGAAGTAGACAAATTTATAGGAAAAAAAATCTATTCACTTAGACTAGCATTAGGCTACTCACGTCAACAATTATCTGAAGTAATTGGTGTCACGCATCAGCAATTACAAAAATATGAGAAAGGCACTAACAGAATTTCAGTTGGAAGATTAGCCTTGATTGCTAAAGCTCTATCAAAAGAAATTTCATATTTTTATGAAGATTTAGACAATAATGATCACGAAGAACTAATAACTCAACACCAACGTATGTGCATTGAAGTTTCAAGAAATTTTATGAAAATTGAAAATTCTGAGCATCAACATGCTGTTAACACTCTAGTTAAATCTTTAATCAAAGCTGCTTAAACATACAAGTCTAGAATATATAATCTAAGCTATTTTAAAATTCGCTAATAATGATTACTAGCGAATTTTTTTTATTTACGGTAAATCATCTTGGCATCAATTTTGCTTGTAAACAATTATTGAAATTTATAAACGGGGCTTGTTATGGCAAGTGTAGCAGATAGTATTTCAAGAGGTATTGGTTTAGATAAAATATTACCCCCTCAAGAAATGCTTATTAAAAAGAATAATGAACAAAATGAGCTGATGCTCAATGATTACGGCGATCAACTTAAAGTTGAAAATAAAAAACTTGCAGAACTTGAAAAATTTAAAGATTGTATAACTAAAATTAAAAATTCTGCCAATATTTTGATCGACCCTTTGCAATCAGGATTTGCTAAAAAAATATCTTCCCTTTCTACCACAGACATCGGCGCAAAAGATGATTATATAACTAATGTACAAGTTGATAATTCAGTTATGAACGGCGATGTCAAAGTAGCGGTTCAAAGAGCAGCTGTAGCCGCCACATTGACTTTAGGAGTTAACCAAAATAATGAGGGATTTGAAAAAAATACTAGCCTTCATTTCACTGGTAAAATGACTTTGAATATTGATGGAACTCCTGCTGGTGTGCGAGAAATCAATATTGTGCCTTTAGATAAAGTTGAAGATATTATAACAAAAATTAATCAACAATTCTTTAATGCTGGTGATAAATTTGTGGCTTTTTCAGTTGAAGGAGACAATAATACTAGTTTTATTGAAATTAGATCAAAAGAAACTGGCGCAAGAAATATAACTGTACAATATGATGTTGATCTAACAGCTGCTAATATACGCACTCAAAATAACCAAGCTGGTCAAGATGCATTGATTTATATAAATGGCATTCAAAGAAATCAGTCTTCAAATAAATTTATAGACACGATAAATGGTTTATCATTTGAATTAACTGGTAAAGTGAATAGCGTAAATAATGATCCGATTTATAATAATTATAATCATTTAAATATTAGCACAATATCTATAAAAGACGATAATAAAGCTGCCAAAGACATAATTCTTGCATTCGGCAATAATTTGAATGAATTATCCTTTCTTAACACAAAAAACGACCAAAGCAATCGCCCCGTTGGCAGCAATCAATTTAGTGATCCTTACAAACTTTTTGAATCATTTAATGATCCAATTTCACCTTTGAGGGGTTCAATTATAATGAAAAATACCAAAGAAATATGGGAAAGATTTATATCTGATAAATATGTAGCTAATGGGGAAATTTCTTCTTTTCGTGACTTAGGTATGGGCTTAAGGCAGGACACTAAAGAAGTCGCTGATGAAAATGGTAAAATTAAAATCATTAGTTATGATGCTTTATATTTTGAAGATAAAAGTAAGTTTGATAAAATATTCAGCGATGATTACAAAAAAGTAATTAACTTTTTTGTAACCAACACTAAAGTTAAAAGTAACCCAGTAAATCTCTCAACCGTTCAATTTCTTCCAGGAGAGTTTGACGCTCCACTAACTAGCACTGCAGTAATTGGGAAAGATATTAACGTGCAAGCAACTTTTAACAATGCTAATGAGCTCACAAATTATACAGCAACTATTAATAATATAACTTATAAAGCTAAAATAACTAAAAATCCTTATACTAATAGATTTGATGCAAAATTTGAGCTAAACACTCCTTTATCCAATCTAGCATTTTCTGTTGACCCTAAAACGGCAAACGGTGTGGAGAATTATGTCATAAATTATACACCAGGAATAGCTGATTTAATAAGAAGCGATGCAAGAACGCTATATAATGATGATAATCAATCCAAAGGAATTGCAGTACTTGAAACAGAAATTATCACCGATGAAGTTACAAAAATAAGTAAAATGCGAGATCAAATCTCAGAAGAACTTAAGGCTGAAACTGATAAACTGGAATCTGTATATAGCATGATGGAACAGTTTAATGTGAAATTTGCTACTGATCTTGCAGCGGTCGAAGCAGCATTAGGGCTAGATAGCAATTAAATAACAATATATTACTCACGGTTTTTTTATGAATCCATTAGAAAAATACAAAAGTACTACTGCGTATACTAGCAGCACACAAAATCAATTAATATTTATCTTTGATGAGATACTTAAATTATTATATTCTGCTAAAAAAGCAATGAATGAGAAAAACCAAGAATCAAAATTCCGAATTCTATCTCGAATTATTGAAGTTTTATACACTTTAAAAATGGGCGTGAATCAAGATTTTAACCAAAGTAGTAATCAAACAATTGATATTTTTTATGGAGCAACAATCTATAAACTTGAAAATATTAATATAAAAGGCGAAGATCCTGAAGAATTAAAACCAATTATAGATGCAATTTCAGAAATACGCCAAGCCTTAATTAAAGAAGTTGCTTGATATATTTTTAAGCAGCTTCAATTTTAAAATAATCCATTTGTCGATAACTCAGAGCCTCGGCTATATGTATTTTTCTCACCACATTTGAGCCATCAAGATCAGCAATTGTTCTTGCAACGCGAAGCACACGATTATATGCACGCATTGAGAGCCTAAATTTTTTAGCTGCTTCATTGAGCATATTTTTTCCATCATCGCTTGGAAGCGCATAGTCAATCAATAACTGACCTTCTAACTGACTATTAAGTTTAATATTATATCCTTCATATCGCTTTAATTGCAAAGCTTGCGCACTTTGTACTCTTTGAGCAACTTCTTTGCTACTTTCCTCATTTGAATCTGATAAAATATGCTCATACGCATAATCTTCCCCAGAATTTCCAATTTCGATGTGTAAATCAAAACGATCAAGAATTGGCCCTGATACTTTAGATTGATAGCTAGTTGCGCACGATGGCGCCTTATTACAAGCTTTTTGTGGATCGTTCAAATAACCGCATTTACAAGGATTCATTGCTGCAATTAACTGAAAATTTGATGGATATTTCACGTGATTGCCTGATCTTGAGATAATAACTTCTTTAGTCTCAAGAGGTTGCCTTAGTGATTCAATAACTCCTGGGGAAAATTCTGGCAATTCGTCTAGAAATAACACACCATTATGAGCAAGTGATATTTCGCCAGGTTTAACACGCCTACCTACTCCGCCACCAACCATTGCAGCTGATGTGCAAGTATGATGTGGAGCTCTAAATGGACGCTCCTTAGTCAAAATTCCATCGCTTAAATTACCCACAATGCTTGCAATTGTACTACATTCAAGAATTTCTGCAGGAGATAGTTCACTCATAATTCCAGGCAATCTAGACGCTAGCATTGATTTTCCTGAACCAGGTGGACCAAACATTAATAAATTATGACCTCCAGCTGCAACAATTTCTAATGCACGCTTAGCAATAGCTTGACCTTTAATATCTTTTAAATCTGGATATTTTATATCATGTTTGAAGATACCAACTTGAGGCTTTTGCAAGACTTGCGTACCTTTAAAATGATTGATTAATTCAATTAAATTCCCTGGCGCTAATATATTATCATTGCCAGACCAAGCCGCTTCTGAGCCATTATCTTTAGCGCATATTAAACCTTTACCTCTAGAATTTGCTCCCATGGCAGCAGGGAGTACACCACTAACAGGTAATATAGTAGCATCTAATGATAATTCTCCTAAAATAAGATAATTACTTATTTCATCAATTGGAAGAGCATTCAGGCTTGCAAGTATTCCAACACTAATCGCAAGATCAAAATGACTACCCTCTTTAATTAAATCAGCAGGAGCAAGATTTATTAGAATTTTTTTAGCAGGTAAACTAAGACCGATTGATGTAAGCGCCGCTCTGACTCGCTCTTTTGATTCAGCAATTGTTTTATCCGCAAGACCAACGATAGTAAATTTAGGGATACCAGGCTCAATTTGAACCTGCACATCTACGTCCGTAATGTCAATGCCATTAAATGCTAAACTTGCAACTTTTGTAATCATGATAGTTAATCAACTGCTATTTGAATTAAAGAATAAACTTCGCAAGATCAATATTTTTAATAAATCCAGATAATTGCTTATTAACAAAATCAGCATCAATTATAATTTTTTGGTTATTTGGCATGTCACTAGCTTCAAAACTCACTTCTTCCAATAAATTTTCTAAAATTGTATGAAGCCTTCTTGCTCCAATATTTTCTATTTCTTTATTGAATTTAGCTGCATAACTACCAATTTCATTGATTGCTTCGTTTGTAAATTCCAACTCAATATTTTCTGCACCAATTAAAGCAATATATTGTTTTATTAAACTAGATTCGGGTTCTGTTAAAATTTTCACTAAATCTTCTTGGGTTAATGTAGTCATCTCAACTCGAATTGGCAAGCGACCTTGTAATTCTGGTAATAAATCAGATGGTTTTGACAAATGAAATGCTCCTGATGCAATAAATAATATATGATCAGTTTTTACTGTACCATATTTGGTGACAACGTTCGTACCTTCAATTAATGGTAGTAAATCTCTTTGTACCCCTTCTCTGCTCACTTCTGGACCTTTGCCTTCCGATCGAGACGTTATTTTATCAATTTCATCAATAAAAACTATTCCATTATTTTCAACACTATTTACAGCAAGCATTATAGTTTTTTCCTCATCAATCATTTTTTCAGATTCTTCTGAAGTAATAATAGAGATTGCATCTTCAACAGTGAGTTTTTTTGGCTTCATTTTATCGCTACCTAAAGCCTTCCCAAGCATATCACTAATATTGAGCACGCTCATAGATGCACCAGGCATGCCCGGAATCTCAAAGCCGCTTGAACCAAGTGATGAGGTATCTTTAACATTAATTTCAATCTCTGTGCTATTGAATTCTTTGTTTTGAATTTTGGTTCTAAATTTTTCTCTGGTTTCAGGCGATGCAGATTTTCCAACTACTGAATCTAGAATTCTTTCAATGGCCTTTAATTTTGCTTTTTCTTCAACTTTTTTCTTAGCTTTTTCTTTTTTATAAGCAATTGCAACTTCAACTAAATCGCGTATAATTGACTCAACATCTCTTCCAACATAACCAACTTCTGTAAATTTAGTTGCCTCAACTTTTATAAATGGCGCTTCGGATAATTTTGCCAATCTTCGAGCAATTTCAGTTTTACCAACCCCAGTAGAACCTATCATTAAAATATTTTTAGGAGCAATTTCACTTCTCAGTGGCTCTTTGATTTGAGCTCTTCTATATCGATTGCGAAGAGCAATTGCTACAGCTTTTTTTGCTGCTTTTTGTCCAACAATAAATCTATCTAATTCTAAAACGATTTGCGCAGGCGTTAAACCCATTTTATTTTTTGAATTCATTTAACTTTCTCGGTAATTATATTATGATTTGAAAATACGCATATGTCTGCAGCTATACTCATTGATTTAAGAGCAATTTGTTCGGCGCTCATCTCATTATTATCAATTGATAAAAATGCTTTCGCAGCTGATAATGCATAAAAACCACCTGATCCAATAGCTGCTATATTTCCTTCAGGTTGAATTACATCTCCCATACCAGAAACAATTAATACATTATCTTTATCAGCTACAATTAACATAGCTTCTAATTTTCGTAAATATTTATCCGTGCGCCAATCTTTAGCAAGCTCAACAGCAGACCTTACTAATTGATTTGAGTATTTATCAAGTTTTACTTCTAATCTTTCGAACAAGGTAAAAGCATCGGCCGTTGATCCTGCAAAACCAGCAACTATTTTATTTTCTGATAATGTTCTTAGTTTTCTGGCTGTTGCTTTCATAATGTTATTACCAAGGGACACTTGACCATCGGCTGCTATCACAACTTCATCATTTTTTTTTAAACACAATATAGTAGTACCATGTGGTACCAGTGAATTATTTGAATTATTTAACATGCTTATTTCACTTTTTCTTTAAATGATCTTGTGCAAATCTAATAATTATAAGATAATTATTTAAATTATAGATTATAGAGCTACACCAATGAATATATATTGTGTATACAAAGATTCAAGCAAAAATCAAGATGAACTATTAATTGTTAAACAAGGTTTTTCAATTTGGGCTGCAATATTTAATGCAGCTTGGGCAATTTATCATAAAATGTGGTTATTAGTTATTATAACATGCGTTGTGGGAGTTATTGCTTTTCCTCTAGAAAAATTACAACTTTACTATATATTCGATATCGCTATATTATTTGTGTTTGGATTCTTTGCAGATGATTTTAGAAATTACTATATCCATAAAAAAGGATTTGTTCTTTCAGATATTATTGCAGCTGACAATGAAGAAGAAGCAGAATTAAAATATTACTATAACGCTAATTATGGATAAGCTTTGCTTCTCCATAATTAGGAAAGAAAGGAAAATGAGCTAAATAGAAACTAATATTAAGAAGATAAAAATAGAAAATA
>RXKF01000048.1:28474-30413 GCA_003963235.1 Rickettsiales bacterium | reverse complement strand
TGTTGAATAACCTTTACTTACATTTGTTTCTCTCATATTAGCTGCAAATGTTGGGGCTGTTCCACTATTATGAATAACTAAAAGTGTAGTCATTAGATTTGCGTCAGTAGTTGAAAATGTTATGTTGCTAGTTTCAGGACTTGCAATAGTTCCATAAACTGCATTGTTTTCAAAAGTTAAAGCTGTTCCTGTTTTTTGTGTTGGTTTTGTTTCGACTTCAACTTCTTTATAAGTTACGGTATCCGTGTCGTTATCAACTTTGAATAACTCATTAGCCCCATCGCCTTTTAAAAATATAGCACCACCTTCTGTAATTGCTGAAAAACCTAATGTAGTGCCAAACGCCTCAGCTTGTATTTGATTGGTAGTTGTATACCCATTATCTGTTACTGATTGGAGATCTTGAGAACCGCCACCTCCACCGCTATCGCCTCTCCATTGTAATGCAGCTAAAGCGGTTACGCCATCAGTAAATTTATACCTACCGTCAGTGTGGAATATCTGAATGTTAGCCTCAAATACTTCTGAAGCATTATCAGTAAACCAATCATTATCATTGCCTTGCCATTTTATTTCTGCGTTTACTGTTACCATTAGTTTATAATGTTTTGAATTACTGTTGTATTTGTATTTCCGATTTGTTGCTGCAAAGTAGTCAATAATGTAACTGTATAATTTCCACTTTCTGTAAAAGTTTCAATTATGTTTCCATCTTGATCTAAAATAACTACTTCAAAGTTACAATTATTTTGGTTTATAGAAAAATCAGAATTAACACATAAGTCTTGACATTCTGAATTTGTAGAAGTTTTATAATTTATAGTGAAATCTACTGCTATAATTGTGGGCCATACCCCTCCTTCAAAATCTTGATTTGTTTCTGCTTTAAAAACTTTCTCGAAATTATCATTTACCGAATTGATAGAAATGTTAATATCTGATGACATTTCTTTAAATGCTGTAAACTTCAAATTTGTTAAAACATTTTTTATAGCTTGTTTTCTTTTGTCAATCGGCCATTCTTTTGAATCATCCGTAAATGAAAAATAAACTAATCGACATTTTGCCTGATAATTAAACTTTTTTTCACAGCTCGAAATACGTTTTACTTCACTTGCTGTTTCTGGTTGTAATAATCGTATGTAAATTTGGTTTCCTGAGCTATCGTTTATTGAAATCTGTTCTTTACCTACTCCTTCACCGTAGTATATTTCTCCAGAAGATTCTAATCTAAAAGCCGGGGCCTTGCAATCATCTACAAATGACAAAGAAGCCTTTATTGAGCTTCCTATGTATTTTAAAATAGTATTTACCATGTGTCAAATGTTTGTTGTATTTTTTCACGAATATAGTCATAAAATGCTTCTTGTACTAATTCCATTTCTTCTTGAGTAGGCTCAAAAATTATTTTTTTAAAATGTTTTTCTAGTTTTTGTGCTTTCAAAAATTGTTCATCATTTGCAAAGCCTAATACTTTTATACCATTATATTCACCTACAATTATAGAAAATTTTAAATCCCCTCTAAATTCTAAATCAACATATTCATTTTGAAAACCATTTAATTTTCTAAACTGAGCATAACCTCCAGGTACAATTGCTAATTTCTTACTCCCTTTTTTTGTTTTAATAGTTAACCAGTCTTTTTTTTCTTTAAAAAATTCAGCAGCTCGTGTTGCATTTATAAAGTTTTTACTACCTGTTAACATTGGAAAATCTGAATAAAATCCAATCTTTGAATTATCAGAAGCCTTACCATGCTGAAATATACGAGCAGAAAAAGCCCCTAACATTGTGTTAAGGGCTGCCTCTTTTGCTTCCGGTATTGACTTAACAATAACGTCTTCTAATTGGTTTATTTTTTCTATAAATCCCATTATTCTGGTTTTTCTACTAAGTCGTTAACTTCTTCTTTTGCTTCTTTTGCCCTTGCTAAAAGT
>RXKF01000048.1:7250-28424 GCA_003963235.1 Rickettsiales bacterium | reverse complement strand
CCCATACTGATTTTCCTGTAATTATTTTCACAGTTTCATCAATTGATTTTATTTCAATGAAGCATAAAGTAGCTGCTAATACTTTTGTAAGGAATAAAGGAACTCCGATAAACAAAGCTATGAACTCACCCATAATGAATTTATCCATAGCATAAAATAGAATTATAGCACCCTCATATAAAAACATCTTACTAATTAAAGCTGACATTTTGCGTGAAGATACAGACTTCCATCCGTTTAACTTTTTTGCCTTGTAAACTCCCATTATTGTATCTAATACAATGGCGAATCCAACGCAAATAAGTAACCCACGTATAGGAAGCAAAAAAGCCAGTATAATACTAATTACACCGACTACTTGCGATTTGATTGCTGCTATTAATGTTTTCATTACCATCCGTGTCCTTTAGGTCTTACTGGTTTGCCTCCCCCTGTCGGTTTACTCGGCTTTGGGCGTGATGTGCCACAGCTTCCACACCCTCTTAAATTTTTATCCTGGTGTACCATATTTTATTTGGCTTCCTTTGCATACAAAGCACTCGCCACGAGTGTTCTTTAAATAGGTTGGTAAAGTTCGAGTAAAATTATCTTCTTCTTCTTTTAATCTACTTGCACAGTAATTTAAAATTTGCTCTGCTTTGTCTTTTCCAAATGTTACAACTGGTGTAATTCTTTGTGATGCTAACATTTCAGTACAAATTTCAACACCTGCTTGATATAGTATCATAAATGCCATTCTCGGCAATAATTGACAAATAATCTCCTCACTAAAACATTGTACATTTGCTAAAACACCTAATCCATAACATTTCTGATTTTGGCTTGTTCCGTCCCACCCGGTAATAGTTAATGACTTGTTAGCCTTTTTACCACCACATGAACGGCATGATGTTGTCCCTCCAATTTCACAGCTATAAGTCGTGTATAATTCCTGATTAAATAATATTTTAACCGTGTTTGATTTACATTTATAGCGTATAGTTGTAGCGTTTGTTTTATTTCCGATTACCGATACTTCATAAGTTTTAGTAATATCGCCATCGTAAATTTTAATATCAACTATTCCGCTTTCAACTGTTTTTATATACAATTCCTCAATATAAATCTTTGCCGTTTCTGATTGTGGTTTACTTAAAATCAAACCTCTTTCAGTATTACTAGGTATATTTGTAGCAGTTCCAAAACTTGAAATTTCTTTGCTTTCAATTACTGAATTAACATCAAAAAAACGAGCCGATAAATGGTTGAATTTATTAATGATTAATTTTGAAGCGTGAATAATTTTATCGTTTAGAAAATTATATCCGGTTCTTTGTTCTTCATTTGCGATTTGCGAAGCTACCTTTAACGTTAAACCCGGAATGTCGTTAATAAATAAAACGTTTTCCGGATGAGGGCAGTTAATATAATCCCTAATCCCTACTAAGGCATAACGCCCACAATATATGTCGTTTATACATTCCATGATTATCTAAAAAAGGGGAGTTGTTAGCTCCCCTCTATTTTATTGGTTAATGATTAGGCTTCGGTTGCACGATAGTGTAAAGAGTAGTTTACACCTGTTAATGGATCAGAAGCATTGAAAGCATTTGATGGTAAGAAGAACAAGTCATAATGTAATGACAATTTCAAAATCCAGTTTTCTTCACAATCATCATACTTCCAAGTTAAGTCATAAACTAAACCTGTGTATGGGTCCATCATTGTTGTTTTAATTACTGAATCCCAAAGTTTCTCATAAGCACCTACATACTTATTCCAAGATGCAAATTGAACATTACCAGGAGCTAACCCGATAAAATCATCTGCATTACCTAAAATACTTCCTACGTGTTGATCTTGGTAGTAATCAAACTCACCTGCCATACCTATATCAATTCCAGAAGCATTGCAGCATCCTTTTGATTGAATACGAGTGTAATCTCTTAATTTACCATTACCAATTAAGATAGGACGGCCAGTTGCAGAAATATCAGTAAAATCATTTAAGATTTGATTCTCCCCATAATAGAAAGCTGATTTTGTTGCAGCTACTAATAATTGGCGAGATTTTACAGAAGATGAACCATCCGCAAAATTACCGAAATTTGAGTTTTGTAAAGTGATTAATTTTTTGTTGATGTAAACTGCCATTGCATCAAAACGTGCATTTAAACGTTGTGCAATCCATGATTTATCAGTTTGGCAAAGTTTACGCATCTCATCTTCTGAAAAGATAATACCAGGTGAGCTTACTTCTTGTTCAACTTCAAAATCAGTTTCAAAAGGTGTATCTACTACATCACCATCACAACTTGATCCGATTGAATCAGATATACCGTCATCAGTTGCACGTTGGTCGAATACAATTCTTACTTTACGTTTTTTACCATCACTAGGAATAGGCATTTGACGAACACCTGCCATATTTGAGGCAGATTTTACAGCTTGTAAATAACCTACTGGTGTACGTTTTAAACTAGGTGAATTGTTACCCATTAAATTAATTAATGATTCTTGAATGTCCTCACAAATACCTTCTGTAAATACAGTTGGAGATGAGAACGCTAACATAGGTAATTTGTAATTTGTTACTAATGGCAATGCAAAGATTGGTACAGCAACTAAAGGAGCATACTCAACATGACCTGCTAATGCAGTCAATAAAGTAGCCGAAAGTAAAGATACGAATAATACTGCCGTAACTTTACCGAATAATGAAATGATCTTTTTCATGGTTTAATAAAATTAAAGGTTAATAAATTTGATTGATTTGAATTTCTGTGATTAAAATCAATGCTTTTATACACCATTAAAGCAAGGTATAGGCTCGTATCATTTTAGAAGTGATGATTTACACTCGTTTTGTATGACAAATGTAATATTATTTTTTTAAATACAAAAAAGCCGAGTATTTTTTTTACCCGGCTCTTTTCCATCAAAAAACAATTACATTATGAAACTATTGCTGTCTGGCAGCTCTTTTTTGCTCTAAGAATTGTTGAGCAGTACTTAAATTTTCTTGAATTGTAGAACCTAATCCCTTGCCTAATTCTGTTTTTTCTGTTTTTTCAACAATAACAGTTTGCCCTGGCTTTTGTTCAGGCGCACCTGATTTCTCAATATGACCTTCTAAAAGTGTATTTAAAATTTCAGAAGATGTTAGGAAGTTTTTTTGATCCTGAGATTTAATTTTATTCCCCTCTTTATCGGTAAAGATAATGTTGTTTTTTTCGTCAATATCTACTTTGTAACCATTTCTATCTGCTTTTTGGTATACAAGTATCATCGCATCTTCTAAATCAACCCCTTTACGTAATTTTAACCCTCCTACTGTTTTTGTAACAGCGTTATCAAGCAAAAATTTCTTTTTCTCTTTTTCTACTTGGGATTGAATTGCAGGGATTTCTTCTTCTTTTACTTTTTTTAGCTCATCTGAAACCTTGCGTAATTCCGCTTGGACTTCTTCTACTCCCTTATTTGAATTTAAAGATGCTTTTTTGAATGCTAAATCTACAACCTCATCAAATTTTTTATCTTTAATTTCATCATCAGTTAACCCATAAGTAAGTTTAATTTTTTTTATTGCTTTTTCGTTTGTTTCCCCTAATTTCCAATCAGCGGCTTTTTTAATAGCTGTTTTGTAAGTTTCACTATTTTGGAATAGCTCGATTTGGTGTTGACTGATTGATTCGTGAGCAGCGTCTAAATCTTCTGTACTGCTTTCTTCGGCATCTGCCGGAATGTGTTTAACTAATTTCTCAATCTGTTCTGATTTTAACCCTAATCCCTTTAGGAATGATTTAGCTTGTGTTTTGTTCATGTATTTTATTTTTTGTTAGACGATTTCCAAGATTTAACAACTGATATTGTTTTTTTTGGCTCAGGAACGATTTTAACCTCTGTTTTAACCTCAACTATTCCTTTTGGTTTTTCCTCGCTAATAACTACCTTATTTTCGTTTTCTGGGGCATTTTCTGTTTGAGTTGGTTCGGTAATTTCTAAACTATCCGAATTTTGATTATTTTTCTTTGCCATCAGCTAATTTTTTTAAATCGTTTTTTAAATCTGGATTTTCTTCGCCACTTTCAGAAATTTCAACCTCGTTTTCTTTTACTTTTTTCTTACGCTCTTTTTTTTCTTCGGCTGTTACTTCTTTGGCTTCTGTTTTTACCACTTCGTCAACAAAAGGCTTTGAGTTTAAATTTTCTGATTTTGATAATCTTTCAATTTCAGCTTCTTTTTCTTCGGCTGTAAATGCACCCATGTACTGATACTGTTCCGATGTTTTAGTTTTATCAAAAAACTTTTTTCCCTCATCAGAAAACCAAATAACTTTTAAATTTTCTCTGTGTTGAAATTTGTGATTATTTTTCATAATAATTTTTTACGTGTGTTTTGTTTTGAGTTTCAAAATTATAAAAAAAATGTCAAGTTGCCAAACTTGACAATATATATATTCTTATCTTATCTATTCTTATCTTATCTTATCTGCATAGCGTTCGCATTGCACTCGCATTGCCACCGCATAGCTAACTATTTGATAATTAAAAGAATAAACTTTTTAGAATTTGTTAAAATTTGAGTTAAAAAAATTTCACTCATATACCACTTTAGTAGCACTTTAGTAGCACTTTTTAACAAAAAAAGCACCTTTTTATGGTGCTAATTTTTATTTAAAAAGTATAAAATTTTAATTATTCAATCGGTTTTTTTGGTTGATTTAATTTAGTAATTCTTACACCGATTGCTCTATGCCTACACCTCCATCCGCCACGATTTACTATAAAATTGCTTGGATTTGTACCTGCAATCATACCCCCAACTTTACCACCTGCATACTGTTTACCCTCTTTTTGTAGCTTAAAAGCCCAGTCTATTTCTTCCTGTAACTGTGAATCAGGTATAATTTCCATACTGGTCCATTTACGGCATTGTCCCCTTGAATCTTCTACTAATGAACCTACATATTGAGTACCATTTAAGCCTAAATTATTCTTTATTGTTTGATTTAAAGAACCATCGTATTGGTGTAAGCTATCAGTAGCAACTTGACCGACATAACGTAATAAACGGCTGTCTTTGTCTTTTTTTGATATTACGTAAGAACGGATTAACTCCTCAGTTTCACTAACTGTTGAACCAAATAAAATATTCCTGTACAATCCCTCACGGACAGGAGCGATAAAATCACGATATAAACCTGCTTCGGTTAAATTTTGGATAGTCTTTTTTACTTCCAATCTTTTAACCATGTTAATATCTTTTTTCTGCAAATTAGTTTTATTAATTGCTTCGTTTAAGTTAATAACGTTGTCAGAAACCAAATCAAAATTAGTTGTAAAATCTGTAACGGCTTTTCCGTAACCAGAGCGATAAAGTGCCATAAATACACGCTCTTCCAAAGTACTTAAAAATTCTTCTGCTTTCTGATTGTTTGAAATTTTACCGGAAGTAATATCAGTTTCTTTAAATAATTCCATTAACGCTTCATATACAAAAGCCTCCGATAATCTGGTTTGATTTGTAAACTTATTAACACCGTTTGTTATGATGATAATACCTAAATCTATTAGCTTTTGAATATCCATTAATTAACGTTATTATCTACTAAAGGAGTTTGTTGAATTAATAATGGTTCTACTTTTGCCGTAAATAAATCGTATAATTCCTGATTTGTTTTTGCCATAAAATCAGCCTGACCAATTTCAGCAGCTATATTTAACAAAGTAGGATAAATGTAATTTGATTTCGTTACATCATCACGTTTCGATAAACTAGCAACCGACATCGATTGTTTTTCTGAAACCGAATACAAATACAACGGATCATAAGTCGTAATTATTTCGAATATCTTTTGATTAATTACATCACCGATAAATCTTAACTCAGCTAATTGACGAGATACTGCAGCTATTAACATTGCCGGAGCATTTGACGCTTTTAATTTACTTAGTTCTTCTGATAACTCAGCCTGAGTTCTACTTCTGTAATTAGTCGGTCTAGGTAATCTAAATTCTGTTACATTATCAGAATAAGGAACATGTTTGTAATATGCAAAAATGAACTTTAAAGACGTTTCAATAAAATCTGCCATGTGATTACCTATTTTATTGATAAAGTCATCATTTAGCCTCAAATCAATTTCTTTTGCTATTCCTGATTGGTTCTGTTCACCTAAATTTAAGTGCAATTGACTTTCTGCATCTTTTAATAAATTCTTATAAGATTCATAGGCAGCTTTAACGGCTTCTACTGGTGGACGGATATAACGCACTGATTCAATAGCCGGGTCCAAATAAACCTCACCTAATCCGGTAGGGTCTGTTTGTCCTATCGGTCTATCAATTACACCATGTGGACCAGGTAATAAAGCTATTTTGTGTTTTTTAGTGTGGTATTTTTTATTTCTACCGTTTGGATTAGGTACGCCATTTTCAATATAATCGTCATCATCTATTGTTTGGACTTCACAATTCATGTGAAACACCTCTGTAATAGGGTGAGCCGAGTTCATTGATAAGGCCTGCCAATCTGAAAACTGCCTGATTGCTTCGTTTGCATTTGGAACAAAAGGAGTGAAGAAAGAATCATAATAACCTTCACCGTTTATATTACCACCTAAAATTTGAACCGGGAATAAACCTAAATTATGGTTATAAACAAGTAATAGTTCGTAAATTTCTGGAGTTTTTTGAGTATAAGTATAATACTGATTATTTGTAAAAATCCAGTAAATTTTACCACTTCTTTCATATTCACCTTTTGCAATTTCAATCAATGATTTATCCGGAGATAAAATAACCATCAAATCATCAGAAATATCAATTAAATTGAATGAATAAACTAATCTAGGAATAGCTAAAACATTCTTTGAATCATCAACTAAACCATCGCCACTCGGCAACCAACAAAGAAAGCCGTTAGCATCTTCTAACATTCGAGAAAATACAATAGAACCAAAATACTCCATAAAATCCATGCGATTAAATGCTTTTGATTCTAAGTATTCTTTTATTTTCTCATTATCAATCGACAAAGGAAAATTTGAAGGTGTGAATATTCGAGTAACATTATCATAAGCTCTACGAATAGGCCCATAAGTTACCGGCTCGTAATTATCTACTCTATATTGGTGTATATTGTCAGGCTCGTTTGGTCTACGTTTTAAAAGCAATTCACTAGGCTTTAATCTTCTCATGTGAGTTGCCATTTCTTCAAACTTAGCCTTGTAAGTTTCTGTTATTTCAGGGGCTTTTATGAAGGGTAATTTCTTTACGTACTTCAATAAATCTTTTTCTTCCATGTTAAAATTTTTGTCTTTCTAAAATTACATCTTTTTTGTCAATGTGATAATGACGTGATAAAATATTATGCTTTTTACATAAAAAATTAATTCTACGATTAAACCAATGTATTAGCCTTTCAGGTACTTTATTCCCTCCAGTAGCAAAGCCCCAAAATCTATGCTCAATCGCTTGATCGGATAATGAGCCGTTAACATTCATAAAGTAAAATATGTGAGCTTCTTCTTGTAAATAGTCTTGTTTTGCAAGTGCTATGTTTATGCAATACTCGTCAGGTTTACCATTAGCCCATGTGATAGTAGGTGCTTTTGGGTCATCGTAAACATCCCGAGCATCCTTAAATATTTTGTCGGCTTTTTCACCATTTTGAAAGTAAAAGAAACCTGATATTGTTTGTGGTAATTTATTTGTTATTCCGTGATAACGGCATACTCCTTTTACATTATCGTTTAATGCCCAAAAAGTATAATTCTTTGATATTTTACAGTTTTTAACTGCATCATAATAGCCGTTAAAACCTATGTAAAATTCACCTTCTTTTATTGTGTTGTAAAGATTCTCAACTGGTTTATCAAACCAAATATTATCAGAATCCATGTAAATAGTTCGTTTCCATCCTAGTTGATTAGATACTAAATTGACACATAATTTTGCTCTTTGATATTGTTTTTTTCCGTCAACTGTATACCATGATTCAGGTATTTTCACGAATTTATCAAAATAAGTAAGCTCCCGAGTAGAGAGCTTACTAATTGAGTTTTCTTCATAAACAAGTGCAATAGGTACGTCTGGCGTTGTATTCTTTATACTTAGTGCTAAATTAAAAGCAGCGTTTCCATACAATTCATATCCCAACGCTATTATAACTATTCCGTATTCCATTTATTTATGATTAAGAGTAACATTCATCTGCTGTGAAAGAATCCAATAACGCTAAGATACCAGGTACATGAATCGGTTTGACGATCTCATCAGTATTCATAATAACTGAACCTGCAAAATAAGCGTTATCATCGCTTGTTTGTTCCTGTACTGGACTTACTTCTGGGGTAAACGAACCATCATACAAAAACATTTTCTCATCACATGAAATCCAACCGAATTTTAAGTAAGGGTAATTTGTTTTTACCCATCCCCAGAAATCAAATTCTTCTAAAGTCGGATTCCCATCTTCATCGGTTGTTACATTGAAATCCTGAAAGTCTACTTGTTGAGAACCCCCAACAATAACCTCAGGCGCACAGCTTGACGTTCTTTTTTTCGTAAAAGAAGTAGCAGGTTTGTTTGCTAATACTGGACCTGTAAAGTTTAGAATGCCGGCACACATGGCAGCTCTAACATTAGTTAAAGATGTCCAAGGGCTTAATTCTCCGGTATCTTCTGAGTGTACATAGTCCTCATCACATACTAAAAATAATAAACGAGGAATACCACCTTTTGCCGTTTTAACTCCACAAGCATTTGCATAGCCTACATTTGGTTTGTTTGTTCCGGTTACACATCCGGGTTTGCAAATTGACATGGTTTTTTTAATTTAAAGGTTAAACGTTAATTTTAATTAAGCATATATATTTATTTAATCACAGACATTTTAAGTGTTACAACTGAAATCAACATCCCCACACACTCGCACCATAGTTGTACTTACGAACCACATTGAAGATTCATCATTATTTTTTTCTACTGAATTAGTATTTGTGTATAACAATGAATCGGCATAAACGTACTTAGCTGCAAATATACTAGCTATTTTGTTAGCTACATAATACGGTATTCCAAATGTAGTTCTAAATAAGAAATTTTCACTCATTTGTGTTCCGGTTCGCTTCGTCCCGTTTGTAGTTGTTTCTTCAATTGTAAAATTTTGGCTTTCTACATTTGCGAAAACTCGAATTTTGTTTTTATAAGAGTTTGTTACGTTTCCTGTAAAAGTTCCGTAATAATTACCATAACAATCATGTCCCGGATAGTATCCTTCTAAAACAATTGTATTTTGACATGGTGCTAAACAATACGGCTCTGAATAAATAGTAGTAGGTTCGCAAAAGTTAGCCAAACAGATTAATTTTGCTTCGGCTTGTGTCATTCCATCCCCAACTAAATCAGCAACGCAAGTATTATAATCATCTGTATCTGTTTTACCTAAACGACAAGCAAATATTTTAATTCTTATGTAAAAACAACGAGCCGTAATATCGGTAGTGTCTAAAATAAAATTAACATATCCAACACCATTACTATCAGTTCCTTTTTCAGTTGTTAGTCCAATAGTCGTAATAACTGTGTCGGTAGCAGAATTAAACACCTCGGCAATAGTTTCTATATTCATTCTTTCAATATCGGTTAGATACTTTTGAATGTAAATAATATCCCCCTGAACATAAGGATTACAATAATCTTTATCAGCATCACATTTTGTATAGTGCCATAAAGAACAAGCATCCTCATCGTACACATTGGTACTACAATCCAAAACCCTGATAACTTTTTTAGCTATCAGGGTGTCATTACTTTCAGGCGTTTGTGCCGGAGATTGATTATAAGTGAATGTTTGCATTATGGATATACTCTAATTTCAATTGCAGTATTATCTAAAATTCCGTTTAAAGCTGATGGTGTTCCGCTAGAGGCATCTTCTGTACTTATTCTAACGACATTAGTGCTGATTAAATTTGAACTAATAATAGCACTAGAGTATTGACCTAAAATAACAAATGTTTTGTTTGCTGTAAAAGCACCAGATAATGTTAAATCATAATTTCCAGTAGAATTATATGACCAAACAGGAACAGCCCCTAAAGTATTTTCTAATACAACTGAAGATGGTGCGCTTGTTGATAATTGGCTTAATAATGCTACATATTTTTTATATGGTTGATTACTGCTAGGTTTAACTTTACAAGATGTATATCCTGTTGCACTTGAACCATCCGGCACTAAAACCTCATAATATGAATCTGGGTCTAAAGGTAGCGGAGCATCCGGTAAATCGTATATTCTTTGTTCCATTATTCTGTTACTCTTAAATGGTTAGTATCTGTTATTCTGTTTTCAATTACGCTTGGATTATTTTTTTCTGTTACACGATAACCTGTGTCAACAAATTTTTTAGCCAAAGCACTAATTTGATATGACGAATTTAAGGATAATTTTGATAAGTCAACACAAAATTTACCTGCATTTTCTGAATACAATGTAGCATAGTCTTCTTCTTCGTTAATTATCTTATCAGTAGTCAACTGTTCTAACTGTGTTCCCTCCCACACTTCGGCTTCTTCAACTGTATTTACCGTTCCGTTTTCTGGTAAAATATTAACTATCAATTTACGATCAGTTAAAGCATTTGAAATAATACCCGCAAAACATGGCTGTAAATCGCTGCAAAAATTAGATTGGTCGTCATAATCTGAATTTTCCTCGTCAATATGTATTATGCTTATTTCTCTATAGTAGTCAATTACTCGTATTTGTTGGTAAACAACAACCTCATCTTGAAAAGGCACGGCATAATCATCGTAAATAAAGATAAACGACCATTTAATAGTCAATGTTTTATCTCCCCAATATTGAACACCTTGTACTGGCAAAGTAGGCACTCCATTTACTAATGTTCCGATACATGGTGTATTTGCCTCAAATCTATTTCTCCAAGTATATGAAAATTCGCTCCAATTATCACTAAATTCCATAGTCATATTTGTAGGAATAGTATATGTCAATCCAAGTAATGATTGTTTTGTGGCAACTTGATAATCGTAAATGTTTTGAACGGTCCCTAGTACAATGTCAACATTTGAATCGTAAATGCTTACTATTACATTCTGTAAATACCTACGAATATCATTTGTTACAACTAATCCAAGTCTTTCGTAAATGTCATTTTTCCATTTGTCGAAAGCATACTGTAATTTAACGGTGCTTTTTATACGTTCTTCTATAGCACATTCTAAGTCGTTACCATTGAATTGTCTATTGTAATCTGATAAAGCAGCCTGAACATCAAAGCCATTTCCGTCATAGTTTGGTAAATCATCAACTGTGTATTCGTTTGAAATAAAGCTGTTTGATTGATATGTACCACCCGATTTGTAATAAACAATTGCTATTACTCTATATTTAGCATTTGAAACTAAATTTAATCTTTCAATTGAACAACCTGCTTTATACGTACTTCCGGAAACCAAAGCAACGTTTATAACAGGAGTTGTAAATTTGTTGCCGGCAGCCCCTATATTTGCATTTGTGTTTATTATTTCTTCAAAATTAGCTTCATAATTATCGTACATCGTTTTGGTATTATCGTTTGTATCAGTACGAATAATCCAAAATAGAACCTTAGAAACACTTACCGGAGCATCTATTTTAAACAATACATCGGTATTTGCAAATCCTGATAAATTAGTTACCGGATTGCCACCTCTCGTAAATTCAAATACCGGATTAATAAAATAAGGGGTTGCATCTTGCGGATCACGATTGTAAAAACCTGCATACCATGACCCGGTACCTACTGCAATAGTGGCATTATCTGTATATGGGTATGGGTCTGGTGAGTGAACTACTCCCGGCTTTTCAAATTTAGCGGTTATAGCAAATTGTGAAGATGCTGAGTTATAACAGTTGTTATTTGCCGAAATAGTTAACTCGCTTGTAGCTTGGATAAAGTCTTTCAGTAACTTATTATGGTTATCGTGGTAGCTGTTAGCTTGGTATTGTGTTTCATCGTAAATCTGATAAAATTCAACAATGATTTTAAATGATGAACTTGAAACTATCTCCAAATATACCTGACAGTTATTATTTAAGTTAGCATTTGCACCAGGTGTCAATACTTGGGCCATTGGATATGTTCCGGCTGCTAAACCTACTGGAAAAGTAACTTGATGGTTTATTGGTAGTGTTGGTGTTAAGTTATTAATTACACCTTGCTGAAATAAACCAACTTTTACAAATAGATTTGTTCCTGAAATATCAGCGTAAGTTGTTCCAAGCGTCCAAGTAATTCGCTTTTTTTCCCCTATTGTGTTTGAGAATTGACTGCTTGAACTTTTATATGACGTTCCATCCGGTAACAAGGTTTCATAAGTCAAACCGGAGCTTGTAATTGGTATTGTTAAATTTGGCATTTTATACTGTTCCTTTAATGGTTAATAATTTTGTTTTAAAATCAATAGTCATTCGTAAAGAGCCGTAAGAATCTCCCTCACTTGTTCTAACTACACCATCGACATCTAAGCTATTTAATAAATTACAATCATATTCTACTACGGCTTCAAAATCTAATCCTTGATAACCTGATAATCTCGGATTTTCGATATAATGAAAATCAGTCATTAAATTACCCGGATAACCATCTTTAAACCACATAGGATAATTGTAATATTGGTTTGCTCCAACTACACCTGCCAAACCCGGATAATTAATACTTGTAAATTTATCACAAAAAGCATTACTACGACTATATCCATCCCAAATTAATAACATTGGTAGATAACAGTTGTTTAAGTTCATAATCATAGCGTTCTTATATCTCAAAATCAATGTATTTATTGTTGGTTGAGTTTCATAGAACGTTAAAATATCTCTGTCAATACCATCATCACGGAATCGACACGCTGAAAAAGGAATTAAAGGCTCATAAGCCCCTTTTTGATTAGAATTGTATGGTATATTCCAATCTTTGTAATCTCCCCATCTTTCAATAGCCTCTGCACCAACTGTATTAATAGCATCTTTTTGATATTTTAACATAGCATAAGAATAACGAGCTTTACTAGACCATTTCCAACAAATAGACTTTATTTTACTTGGGTCATACGTGGTTAAATCTAAAAAAGGTGTCTTAGGAATAAATTTATCTCTACGCTCAAATATTAATACGCTGTTTATGATCTCGTATTTAGCATTGAAAACTATCACTAAATCATCTAAAAATTGTAAACCGGATTTAATTGGAGCATTTGCATCAATCCAGTATGTTGTAGTATCTTGTTCATCAACTCCTTTATTTATTGGAGCATTTACATAGCATACATTATAATAAGGGCTGTTAGGGTCGTTTAAAATACTTGACTGAAAAGAAAGTCCACAAACTCGGCAAACGTTCTCTATATAATCCCTTACCAATGGTGATGGGTGTTTTTTCCCACATCCAACCCCTAAGGCCAAAATACTATCAACCCACGTTGAGAATTGTTGTAAAGTAGTAGTTGATGGGTTTCCGTCCAAGTCTATCGGGTCAACTGTGTCTAAGAATGGTCCTCCCGGTAAACTATTTAATGTAGTAATTATATTATTATTTACGTTAATTATCAGGTTTATCGCATCAATTATCAAAGCAACCAAAGCCAATACCGGACCCATAGTTAAAAAAGCCGTATAAAGTGCCAAAGTGATAATTATCATAGCATCACCCATCCAATTAGGACGTAACTCATTACAATAACTAAATCTAGGGTGTTGTCTTGACTTAAATCCATAAGTATCATCCCAAACCATTTTATTTTTAAGGCAAGTATATTGCTCCTGTGCTAATGACTTTTCGATAGCCGATACAGTCAATTCACATGAATTTTCACACCAATTTAAAGTAGAATAAGTCAAATAAAACTCATATACTTTATTCTGTGAGCAACAATTATCCTGAAAAGACAAAACCACCTTAGTATCTAAGGCGGTTGGACTTGTCTTTAATTTTGAATAAAGATACCTATAATCATCCCCGGTAAACGTCAAATCTTCGGTAAAAGAAAACGCCCGATCTCCTGTTTCATCATTCTTTTGAAAGGTAAATGATGGGTGTTCTAAGCTACTATGTGGTTCGGTAAGTGGAATACCGTCTAAAAATGCTTTCATAATTTTGCGTTGTTTTTTATTTCTGTTTTTCTATCTAAGATACGTCTTTGGCGCATGGTAAATCCATTCTCATCAACATTTAATCCGAAATACAAACCTCGTAAATTTTCATTGATACTTTTCATTTCTTTTTCCATACTCGAAAAGTCAATATTAACCGGGCCCTGATTTGCAGCGTAATTTTGATTCAACATAAATTCTCGTCTGTTTTGTAAAAGGTCGTATTGTGCTGCCTTTTCCTGCCATTCTCTTAAATCTACTTTGCCGGCATGAACATCCTCAAAAATGTCTCTATATTTACGTGTCTTTTTATGGTCCATTACAAACTCCCCTTTGTGCCAGATATAAGGTCTTGAAGTTCTACGACCCCCCATAGTACGAGATTCATCTCTAGGGTTTCCATCACCTGTATAACCACCCTCGTAATACGCTGCTTGTCCTGCTATTGCCCTTGCGCTTGCTAAACCTGCAACCAAAGCAATTAAAGCTGCCGCTATACCAACACCAGCCGCTACACCAGTTTGGGATGCTGCTTTTGAAATAGCTACTGCTGTATTTGCAACTAACTCAACTGTAGCTAATGCTTGTTGCTGCCTTACATAATTTTCACGTTTTTTGTTTAAGTCATCTAAACGCTTTTGTTCTAACTGTAATTGTTGAGCATTACCTCTATCGGCAATCGCTTTCGCATCATCTACTCTTTTTTGTTGTAAAGACGTTTGAGTATCTAACTCTTTTATTTTAAGTGATATAATTTGATTTGTGGCAGATACAACAGCTTTAACTAAATCAGCCAAAGCATCAATATCTTTTTGTAATTGTTCTTTTCTCCTTTTATTATCATCATCATCTTGCTTTTTTTGCATTTTCTCCCTCGCTATTCTATAACGATTCTGTATTTCTAATTTCTTAGCGGCATTATCAGTTTGTTCAAGTTCTTCTTTTTCTGCTGCATTTAAACGAGCTATTTGCTCATCATATAGCTTTTTACGAAGCTCCTTTATTGCTTTCATATTGCTTAATTTACGATTAGATTCCAAACGTTTTAATGTTTCTTCATCTTTGTAAATCTCATAATCGGCATTTTCTTTTATAATAGCTTTTCGGGATTCTAAAGTCAATTTAAAATCTGCTAAAATCTTTTCATTTGTTTCTTTTTCGTATTTTAAATTAATCCCTTGTATATCTTGTGCTAATTTATCAGCTAATGCCTCACGATAATCTGCTTGTTCGGCTTCTGGTATATTTTCAGCATGAATTTTTTGTATTTCTTTCAAATGCTGTTGCTCCAAATACGATAATTGATTATTTAGTTTTTCAGCCGAATCACCTCGTCTGGTTGCTTCTGCTTTTTCCATTGCAACTCTTTGACGGTAATTAATTTCAGATATTCTAATTTTTTCCTTTTCAATTTCGTTTGCTGTGTCTAATTCATCAAATGCTTTTTGTGTTTTGAATACTGCTAATGCTATTTCTCTGGTTTTATCATCTTCAATAGATTCTATTTGAAGTTGTTTAATCTGATCAGCAATTGATTTTTGACGGATTAACTCCAATTCAACAGCCTTTTGTCTTGCACTATTTTCTGTTTCTTCTGCTTGTATTAATTTACCACGTAAATTATATTGTTCATTAATATACTGATTATTTAGCCTATTTTTTTGTGTTGCGTTTGATATAGCTTCATTATATCTTTCAACGGCTCTATTTTCAGCATCAGAATTTAGCTGTCTAGTTTTCATTTCTTTATCAGCAGCAGAATAATACGTAATTGTTTTTTTATAATTAGCTATTATTCTATCTGTTAAACCTAATTCTTCTTTTGCTGCTTTTATAGTTTTTAGTTTTTCTACGTTGCTTTCTTGAATTGCTTTCTTTCTACCTCTTTCATTTCCTAATAAATCACCCTCTACTTTGGTTAAAATTCCTGATTGTACCTTTAACTTAATAATTAAGTCGCCTATTTCCTCTTTAGTTTTAGATATGCTTTTATTATAATACTCATTTGCTTCTGTAGTAGCTTTCAAAGCCTTTTCCCCTTCAAATAATTCTGCAACCCAATTAACAATCTCTTTTCCGTAAAGTGTCAACAAAGTAACTCCAATGCTCATTATTGAACCAAAAGAAAATACAGCCCCTGCAACCTGAGATAATGCGCTTTTAGTTTTTTCACCATTAGCAGCTAGTTGTTTGTTTTCTGCATTTATACGAGCCAAAGCATCGAATAATATAGGCAAGTTATTTGAAATAGCTAAGAAACCAGTATTTGCAGAAACAGTAAAAGCAGGTAACTCCCTTGTAACCTGATTAATTGATGTTTGTAAATTACGAAATGATTTAGAAGCGTTTTGTACTGCATTTACCTGAGTACCTTTAAAAGCATTTGATAAAGATGTTCCTAGTGCATCGGCTTCGGATTTTGCTTTTACGTTTGTGGCTGTGAATTTATCAACGGCTTCTTTTAAAGCTCCTAGTTTCTTAGTATTCTCATCAATTTGTTTATTGATACGAATATAAGCAGTAGGATTATTACTAGCATCCCTAGCAGCTTTTAATTTCTTTTCAGCTAATTCCAATTCTTTAAGCTCGGCGACTTGCTTTACTTGTTCATCGGTTAATTCCTGATAAACTCCCTTTAATTGTAAGAGTTCTTTTATTATTTTACTCGTGTTCGCATCGAGTTCAAATATCTTTTCAGCTACGTTTGCCATTGTTTCTGGTTTCTGCTTTTTGTTTTACATTCTGCTTTTCAATCCATTCGTTATGTTTCCTAGTTTTTTCTAAATGACTATTTATGTGCGCTAAAAATTCAATGTACGTTTGTTTGTTTTCCAATGCTGCTATATCCGAAGCTGAACCATTACACGAGTGATACGTTACTTTGTGTATGTAATCAACAAACTCCTCATCTACTGCCTCGGAATAAATCGGTATATGTTCTCTGCCAGGTCTTTCGATTCCGCCAAAAATTTCAGTAAATCTTCTTCTGGCGTACTCGAAAATTGCTTTGTGAGTTGTAATGACATTTGCAAAAAAAAACCTTTAGCCTCAAAATCTGACTGATAAATTTCACGTTTTATTTTATCGTGATGTTCACTTGGGAAACGTGGGTCCTCATCTTCTAAGAAATAGTAAATATTAGCCAAATCTAAAAGACTGCTTTCTTCTGTTAAGTAATGGCATCTTTGTTTTAGTTCGTGTAATATAGCAATCGCTTGTGTCAAGTTTTGTTCCTTGTTTATTCCATCAATAGCCGTGTCTAAAATCTTTTCCATGTTGTTTTGACTTAGCCTCAATGAAACAAATCTATCGGCTCTCGATGCTGCTACACCCCTTGCAGGGCTAATATCCAATAAATTAGAATGAGCGTAAAATTTAGTACCATTAGCACTTTTATACACTTCGATTAAGTTCGGGTTTTTTGCGTTGTTTATTTTTTCCATGTTTCAAATATAAGCAAAAAAAATCCCCTACTAAAAAGCAGAGGATTTTTCTAACTAAACTTAGGAAACACGCACGTTACTAGGATTGTAACGGTACAAATATACTCTTTTTATTTAATATGCAAATTTTAACCCTAAAATTTCACCGCAAGTGCGATTTTGCCACCGAGTGAATACCAATGTTTTCGGGCTTTTAACATTTTTAGCGTAGTTTTACAAACGTATGGAAAAAAGAGTTTAAATAATACCTATATCCATCGAGTAAATGTGTTAAAAGTGGATTAGTTACCTTATCAATGTTTCCGTTTGCATCCATTTGAACAAATTGTAAGTCTTTTTTAAGGTATTCACATTCCGGATGTATTACAACTTTAGGGTGTCGGTACAATATCGAGTTAACTAATACCCGGCTGTTAGCTATCAATGGGTTTTTATTTGGAAGTATTATTTGGTGAGGCATTAACCCTAATTTGGCTTTGATCCTTAAATAATAGTTGAGGTTCTTTTGTAATCCGGTTCTATTTTCTCCTGACTTATCCCCGGTAACTATGAAGTAATGACCTCCTAACTTTGCCAGTATCTTATCGCACATATCATCTATATCGGCATGGCTTAATCTAAATTCGTGCCTTGTATAAATGTAGCTTTTATCTTCCGGGTGCTGTGAAGCAATACAAGTCATCGGATTTTCGTTAAAGTCAAAAGACAAATAAACTGGTAAATCCTTTCTTAACTCACCCATGTCGCCAAAATGCTTCTTTTCATCTAAAGCATAAGCAAAAGCCTTACCATTTAAGTTCACAAACTCGGCTCCGTATTCCTGGGCATAGGTTAATGGGTCTAATTGTAATTTGATTTCTTCTAATTCCTGTTTTGAGATATACGGATTAGTTTCGGTAGCCATTTTAAACGTTACCCAATCGCTAAACTGTGGCTTTGTTTCCAATAATGCTAATTCGTGAAAATATGAACCAAATATAGGCGAACTTAGAAACCACGCATCCCCTCGCATATCGGTTAAGGTTGCTCGGATTACCTTTTCCCAACTTTCTTTTAAGTCCTTTACGAATGCAGCCTCATCTATGATAACCCTACGATACTTACGACCTCGTCCTGCTCTTTTCTTTTCTAAGGACCAAATCTTTAACTCGCCACCGGTATTTAAACGGATTATCCTTTTTGATTCAGATTTGTAAATAGTGATAGGTTCTAACCTCGCTTTGATTTCCTCCCAATAATCCTCAGCAAACTCAAATGTAGGTACGAAATAACCAACGGGCCAACCCTTTAACATTACATCCATGGTTAACCTAACAGCGATTACAGTTTTACCCCATCTACGAGCGTTTGCCAGTACATTAAACCTTTTCGCCTTACTTAACACATATTCCTGTACTTCGTGTGGTTTAGGCTTCCTGATTATTACCTGTGTTTGGGTTCTGTTCAATTGGGTTAGTTCCATCTTCTACTACTATGATTTCTTTTACTTCTTGGGCTTTGGCTACTTGATTAGGTTTAGCTTGGACGTTATCTCCTGTCATTCTGTTATCCAATTCAATGGCTTTCATTCTATCAGATAACGTTGCAGGGCATTTTACCCTTTTAACCTTGCCATTTACAATAAATACCTTTTCATCGGTATATTTTCCTGATGCTATTTTTGCTAATAATTCACGTTTTTTAGCTACCGTAAGTATTGAGGTTATCTTTTGATTAGACAATTCATCTTGAAGTGTTTTAGTGGTAATTTCTGCTATTTTCCCCTGTTGTTCCCTCACATAATCCATTATTTCAACATTTTTCCCCAACAATCCCCCTTTATTGGATGCTGTTTTCTTTGTAACTCCAGGATATGCTAATAAATACGCCTCTGTTGGTGTTTTCCCCTTTATAACCCAATCGGCCCATTCTTTTTGCTTTGCGTTCATCAAAACAAATGTAAACCAAATTACCCAAAAAACAAAAATCCCGATTTTAGTCGGGAGTTTTAGGGTTAAATATAACTTAAAATGTGGACTATTACGTCAACTGTCCATCCGTTGCCTAGTTGTTTGTACATTTGAGTATCTGATACTATTTGTTTGCCGTCTTTAAAGAAGTAATCATCTGGTACTGTTTGAAGTCTGCAACATTCTATCGGGGTTATCGGTGTTTAGTTCTATGGCTTGTTTTCCTTTTGTTTCAAACTCCCAATACTTTTTACGTTTGTAGAGGGCTTTTTTTGAAGGTCTGCCGGGTTTCCATTTTTCGTAATACGGATTCTCTATGTTAAATAGTTCCATTTGTTTTTTGTTAATCTTTATAAGTGTTTATCCAAAATCTAAACCATAACAAGGTTATTTGGAATGAAAAATATCTTTCTTTTCCATTATAAGGCAGATAAGTATCAAAATCAACACCTAATCCCATAAATTTTTTATTGAAAAATGCCTTATATCTAAATGTTATTTTACTCATCTCTTTATTTTTGGTTTTTAAATAGTTCGTATAGTTCTTGAATAGAACATTGTTTTTGAGTTTCTTGATGCAACATTATTAATTCATTCCAAGATGATATGTCCCAACCTTTAATAATGCACCATTTAGTAAATTCAAACATTTCTGTTTTGCTAACCATATCATTATCTTCAACCTTATCAACTTGCTTTAGTTTGGCTTTGTAATACAATTGAGTACAGTCTCCATCGCATCTACATAATAATTCAACATCACATTGTTTGCTCACCTCTATCCTATCCATAATAGAAGTGATGTCTATTGGATTTTTATTAATGTATTTTTTAAAATCAATAAAAGCAAAAAACTCTGATTTATCCCACATTTTATATTCGCTCAACTCCTTTTCCTTTTCAGCTAGTTTATTTAGTGCTTTAGTATATTTATTACCTATTTCAGAATAAGCTGCATCTTTCAACCTTATTTGTTCGTCCTTTTCCTCCAGTGCATGGTCGGCAGCTTGTAACTCAAATACTTTTTGTTCTAGTTGCTGTTGTAACTCATCTCTTTTTGCAATTAATTCTTGTTTTGTTTTACTCATGATTAAAATAAAAAGCCCGACACAGATGGACGCTGTAATCGGGCTGATTAAGGTTATTGCTAACCAGTTTCTTTATGTTGTGTTTGGCGTCCATTACAAACACAGGACAAATATCTAACTTTTTTCCAACTTTCAAAACTTTTTAACAAGTTTAGAGAAATTTTTAAACGTTTCTCTTTTACTGATTAACCACCTGTTTTCTTTTGGATCATAAAAAAGCATCATTTTACCGGATTTTGCTTTTTTGTACTGAATACATAATGGTATCATTTATCTACTTCGTTTACAAATTGTTCAAATAGTGAGATTAGTCTATTTTGATAGTGTTTTTTCATGCTTTCAAACATGATTAAAGCTATTTCAGGTGGCATTTTATCCTCTTTTATAGTACTTCGCTTGTAATTGTCCCTTTCTTCTTTAGACTGGCTGTACATGGCTAATTTTCCTAAATCTTCTGGGGTTGAAATCATGAATATAGGCATATCAACTACATTATTTTTGCCGTGAATGTCTTTTTTAGGCTCAATTTCTTCAAATAGGCTTACAGATACCT
>RXKF01000048.1:0-7159 GCA_003963235.1 Rickettsiales bacterium | reverse complement strand
CTATCATTAGTTTTGCGGCTGTGTTTCTTAGTTTTGTCGGTTTTCTCCATTGGTAAAATCTTCTATTTAAGTATTGTTGAGCTTTTTCGGTGTATGCAATCGGTGGTAAGGTCCATTGAATGTAACAGTACAAAAGTACTATATAGATACCATTTGCAGTAATGTAAAATGCAAAAGGTAGAAATACGGTGTACCAACTTAACTCCGTAAAATAATTCAATCTAAGGAGCTTAAATACTACAATTAACCATGTCATACCAAAACATAAACTTAAAAGTTTACCGAAGTATTTTGGGAAATTAAAAGGTATGTGTATTACGTAGTCTGGCAGTTCTTTTTGTTTTTTCATGATGTGAAATAGATTAAAATTAAGGCTAGGATTATTCCTATAAATGAGTAAAGTGCTTTATCTTCGTTTTCCATGTTACTTGTAAAATTTAGTTACCCCGAATCGGGCGGTTATTACTTCTAAGGTATCGGCTGTTAAATTCTTTATCCCAAAACTGAAATTATAGGCACTATTAGATGAGTTTGATACTTTTATGGTATTACATCCGTCAAAAGTCCAAAGTGCTTTTAAAGTGCCGTTTTCGTAATAATCTCCGTTGCTTTTTAAGGTAGGATAATCATATCCCGAAAAAATAGGATGCCAAACAACATCTTTTGCTAAATTAATGTCAAAACAAGTAGGCTGCCAAGTATCTACATATTCGGGTTGTTTGGTTTCTTTTTTACAGCTATTTAAAGCCATACATACCAAAAATAAAAGACCTAATCCGATGATTAGGTTCAATGTCTTGTTATTTAAAAATTTATCTCTCATTTTACTTTGTTTTAGGTGGTTCTAATTCCCAGAATTGTCTAGTTTCGTATTCGTTCATGGTGTTATTTTTCCTGCTACATACCCAGCTCCTAAATGTAAGGCACTCGATAATATTGTTAATAATTTTCCTTTTACTTTCTCTTTTTTAACCTGCTTAACTAATACTTTATTTGCTTCAATTTCGGATTTTGTTGAATCCCTGCTTTGCTGTAATTGGTATTTTGTTAAGACAATCACATCCTGTAATTCTGGAACTGCTTTCTCTAAATCAGTCAATTTACTTTGTTGTATTTCTATTAAATTAGTCTTTACTGAATCCGTTTGATTCCAAATGTCAATTAACTGGTTTATGTAATCTGTGCAAGTGTCTGGAGCTTGTTCAACAATTATCTGTACTTTCTTTTTTGCTCTTTTTTCAAATAGCTTTACAGAATCCCTCGCATCTTTCAATAACCTATCTTTTTTTAAAGATTCGTTTATCAAAGAATCGGCATTTACTTGCTTTTTGTCGATTAATTCCTGAACTCCGTCTTTTTTAACCTCAACTTTTATAGGTTCTTCCTGAGTGCATTTGTAAGCAATTAAAAAGAATACAATCGCTAGTATGAGTACGCCGTATTTGATTAGTTTGTTTTGTGTTTCCTTATTCATGATCAATAAATTGAATTGTTGATTTTACTTTTTTAATTGCTCTGAAAATTAAAGGGTAAATTTCAGTATATTTTTTACGAGAATTAAGCACACCATCACGCCCCTTTGTTTTACCAAATACAGAGCCTACTATGTAGCAGCCTTCCGTATCTAGGTCGGTATTTCCCCAATGCAAAAGCACTCTGCTAAAATTCGGAACGTTATTTAAGGTAATCATTTCGTGAGGCCAAGAATGTTTACGTTTAACCTCTGGACTTGCAACCGACCAATCTTTAGCTAAAATCAAATTACCATTTTCATCACGGTAATACTCTTTACTAAATTTTGGTGAGGGAGTTAATGTAATTTCATACGTGCCGGCAGGTATTCTAGTTTCACCGTGTACTTTTACAGATCTAAACTCATCTTCAACACCTACACCTTTTACTGTTTTACACTTACTTTCAAAAGTTGATAACGTCCAATCTTTTGAGCTTTTTTGTCTGTTTACTATTATTTCCATAAATCAAATTTATGAAATTTTAATTAACTCGTAAACTTTTCATCTTCAACTAATCGGCTAACTAAACCTCCACTTTGTAAATAGTGAACATGGCTCTGATAATCTTCTTTGTTCATTTTCAATGTGGCTGCTTTTGTTTCGGCTTCGGTAGGTCTGAAAAATATCACCTGAGGACTGAAAGTTTGATTAACTTGATAATACATAGATAAAGCAGGTTTATCGCATTTAGGACAAAATATATTGTCCGGGATATGTCCGTTATCTTCGTTTTTTGTGATTATCGTGTGTAATTCGGGGCACACATAAGCATTAACCATTCCTTTTGTTAAGCCGTTTCTAATTTTGTTTAAGATTTGATTTTTTGTTTGTGTTTCCATTTATTTTTAAATTAAGGTTTTCTGTGTAATAAATAATCTATCAACTCCAAAACTAAGGTAAATATTAACCAATACATCGGAATTGATAGAATGTGTTTAAATATTGCTCGGATTATCGCTAGTAAAATCTCCATTTTTTAGCTTCATTTTGTATTTGTTCGCTATGTCGATTAGTTGGGAGCGTGTGTAAGTGTATTTACGTCCAGTTAAAGACATTTCATCAAGTTGTTTAGCATAATCTTCACCATACCTTTTTACTAAGCCTATACGGTAGTTAATTAGGTTTCCGTGCATATTTTCGCCATTACACTCACTACATTGTTTGTGTACGTTCATTTCATTGTATATTAAGGCTGAAAATATTTCGGCTTTATGGTAATGACCGCCGTCCCATTGTTTAGTCGTAAATGTTCCGCATGAAATACAAGGCTTATCGGCATCACGTCCCCTAATCCACTTTTGAAAGATAATACGAGCTGCTTTTTCTAGTTGGGTTGTACCCTCTACTTCTGCTTTTGCTTGTTCGTGCCGTTTCTTAATTTCTTTTTCAGAATTATAAGCTACGGCACATTTTGGCGAACAAACTTGCTGTAAAGTACTAAATGTTGGTGTAAAGAGTTTCCCACACTCCGAATATGCGCATTTCTTTTGCTTAACTTTTTTTGCCATTAACTTTTAAACTCTTTGAATTTTATAAGCCTGTAATTGATTGAAACATTTTGTATTGTCGTTCTTATCCAAACGACCTTGTAAGTTAAAATCAACACTTACTTGTTGACCCTCTCTAAAATCTTTAAGCAAGTCCATTTTTTGGTTTGCTAAATACAATTGAATGTACTGAGGGTACTGGGTGTTTTTTTCTGTAACTACAATAAATTCAACTTTTGTAAAGTTATCAGTTACTTTTTTTGGCTGTCCGATGTGGTGGATTTCTCCGTTTAATTGTGGCATTTTATTTTGTTTTTAAGTTTTTCAAATTTAATGATTAAAATGGTAAATCTTTAGTATCAAAAATATTTACAGATTCATTTGAGGTGTTCGTATTTTCCGAACCTTCATATTGCAACCAATTTTCGTTGCTTTTTACATCTTCAAAATATCTTCCGTTTGTTTTATCCCATCCAAATACACATTTACCAGGTTTCCCCCAATGTTTAAATTTAACTTTTTGTATATAAATTTCAGATTTTCCAGTATCTCTATTAATGTAAACACTCATTCCGTTTGCTGTTTTATTATAGAAATTTGCAGAACCCGAAATAGAATAAAGATTAGGAACATCAAATAAGCCTGTTTGTTTATCCTTTGTTATTTTTGTTGGGTGTGCTACTAAAAATAAATGAACTCCATACCTTTCGCAAAATTTACCTAATTTATCAAGCTCCTCACTTATATATTTAGTTTCATTTGTTGTGTATTTGTGATCTAATTTATTCCAAGCATCAATTACTAATCCTTTAATCCCTTTTTTTCTCACTAATTGTTTAGCTGTATTTATGATAGAATCTGTGGTAAAATCATCATCAGGATTAATAAAATAAAAATTTTCAGAATGCCATTTAATCATAACATCTAAATCTGTCGGTGTCATTTTATTATCACCTTCAAAAGGTTTTCCAATTATTTTTTCAGCCATCTTACTAAAATGAAGTTCTAATGGGTGATTTTCTGGGCTGTACATTCCAAACTTCCAACCGTGTAAAATATTTAATTTACACATGATAAAGTCTAAAAATTCTGATTTGCCGTGTCCAGGAATACCAGTTATAATAGTCATATACCCTTCTTTAAACTTTAAAAGTTCGTCAAAACGATTAATACCTATTCCTACTGGTTTTGGAAGTCCGTTTAAGTAATAATTAATAATTTCTGTTTTAATATCTTTTGCAGAATAAACACCAATTATCGGATATTCTTTTCCGTCTTTTACACTTTCAATAACAGCTTCTTTACCGTATTTTACAAGGCAATCATTAGCATCTTTACAATCTTTAAATGTAACAATTATGCAATTTTCATAACCTAAACGTCTGGCTAATTCCTCTCTTAAATTAATGCCTGGCTTATCATTATCTAAAGCAAGAATATATTTAGCATTTTCTGGTAAAAATTCTATTGAATTATCAAGGTAAGTTAAATTATTTTTTCCTACACCTGCACCATTTGGAACGGATATAACGTTTGTTAATCCACATTCATGTAAACTTAAAGCATCAATTTCCCCCTCAACAATTATTATTTCATTTTTGCCTTTAATTGAATCTAAATTATACATGACTAATTCAGCACCGGAAACAAGTTTAAAATTTTTATTTCCATCCCTAAATTTTGTATTAATTAATTCACCTTCTTTAAAATAATTGAATTGAATTGTATTTACTTCCGATTTAGTTTGTGGCATCCATTCTAAACCTTCCGATACTTTCAAATCTAATAATGTTTTTTCGCTAATTTTCCTTGATTTAAACCATTCAATTAACTTTTCAGATAATTTACTGCTTTGTTTTTTTTGAGGTCTTTTATAGGCTTGTTTTGGCTTTTCGTTATCTTCACCCATTATGTTATATTTTTCAGCAAGAATTTTAACGGCTTCTTTAAATTCAATTTTTTTGTATTCCATTAAAAAAGTAATAGAATCTCCTGATTTACCACATCCAAAACATTTATAAATATTTTTTTGTGAGTTTACTGTAAATGATCCGCTTTTTTCATTATGAAAAGGACAAGTGCATGTATAATTAGCTCCGTTTTTTTTTAGTGGCAAATAAGTTGAAACAACATCAACTATATTAGCAATTGATTTAATTTCTTCTACATTATATTTTACCATTTCATTGATGTTTGAGATTCTACTTTATTTACTTTGCTACTGTACTTTTCCAATGTATCGGCTCTGCTTATAAACTCAGGAGTGCAATACTGATAACCGTTTTCTTTATGGTATTGGACTTGAACTAAGTTATTTATGCAGTTGATAATGTCAGGTTTAGTATATCCCTCCTTTAAACGTGCCTTAAATTTGTTTTTAACAGTGTTATTTATTGTTTTGAAACTTCGGTTGAATGATTTATTAATGAACTCTAAAAGCCCCTTAAAATCAATTTCTTCTACCGTTTTAGTTGGTTCTTTTGATTTAGGTTCTTTCTCTTGTTTATTCCATCTTTTAGCAGCATTTTCAGAAGCCTTTTGACTTATTTCACGGATTCCAGTTATTTGCTCGTCTAAAAACTCAATCTTTATAAATCCGCTTTCATTTTTGATTATTTTGAACCGGATTAAACACTTCAAATGTTCCTCGTCTATCTCCAAAACAGCATCATCATAATTTAACTCACATTTTTTGTTCCAATAAATACAACAAAGCCGCATAAACCTAGCCTGAGTAATCTCTGGCACTCTTTGTATTCGCCCCATAATCCAGTTAGCAGGGGTGAATTTAAACCATGTTATGTTCATATTAAAATATTACTTCGTGTGATTTACTTAACCTTTCTACTAAAAAATCAGAACAGTACCAAACTACCCAATATCTATGACTTAGAAAATTATAAAGTATCTTGGGTTTTGTGTCCTTTAAAGTCATTGCAAAAAAATATTCTTTTAAGGCTTCGTGTAATTTGGTACTGTTTCTTCTTTTCATTAGATTTTACTTTTAGCGTAAGTAATTGTTTTATCTAGTAATTCATTTACTGATGATTGAACCGTTTTGTATTTAGCAGCTTTGAACTCGTATTTTGTTTTTAAGTCCTCAATTTCTTGTAGCAACTTTTCAAACTTTGGTTTGTCGCCTAATGCTAATTCGATTGGACTTGTTTCTGTTGGTTTTTCTGTTTGTGTTTCCATTTTTATTTTAAATTAAATACTTCGTCTAAATTTATTTGTTGATACCATTGCAAATGACTAACATCTACTTGTTTTGGTTCGTTTTTTAGCAACTCCTTTATTTTCGATTCACTTAACCATTTACGATTAATCCAATATCCAAACGTTCCATTGTTAGAACTTACAAACACAGCTCTTGGAGTTTCCGTAATATTAAATAAAACTTTTTTTCTAAAAGCAAATATTTTATTTTCAAATTCAAAATGATTTGAATAAGTAATAATATACGGTTTGTCTATAAATTCAGTATTCATTTTCAATTAGTTAAGTATGTTAATAGTACTTAGCGAGCAGTTAGCAGTAATACTACATTAGTGCTTCGTATCATCATTTTCGTTAGATATTTTAAAACATTTCCCTACCGCACTAAATACAGAAGAAAACCGTTCATAATCAGAACCAAAATATATCATACAACACGACATAGGTGCACCCTTTTTATCTTCTTTACCTTTGTTCCAAAATTTCAATCTCGTATCTTCCAAAAAACATATTCCTTTGGCGTGTTTAAATATTAGCTGTTTGAAATGTTTGGTGTTTGTAGCAACAGGTATTAAAAATAAAACTTCGTTTCCAAGTTTTGATGTTTCTACACCTTTCAAAATCCAATCATACATTGAAGTTTTATTTTCAACATCTCTTCCGTATGGTGGATTAACAAATATTCGTTTGTAATCCCAACTCTCTATTAATCCGTTAATTGGTAATATGTATTTAGTTTTAGCATCCACCATACTACTTTCATTACTACAAGGGTCTAAATCAACATAACCAAACATTTCTTTAATTAGTTTGATATATTTTGGTGGTGTGTTCCAATCCTTTTTTTCTGAAATATGTTTTCTCCCTGCACTCATGTTTTAAAAAATCTTTCGTTCTTCGATTTAAGTTTTATCTATAATAATCCGTACTACTGCTAACAGC
>RXKF01000005.1 GCA_003963235.1 Rickettsiales bacterium | reverse complement strand
GAAATAAGTAATATTAATCCGCTTTGAGCGGTTCCATATCACAAACTCCCACTTCTAGTGGGAGTAATTGGCTGATAAAAATTGTGAACACTAACAAATTACAGAACTTATGAGCTAATTTTAGTAGCAATCATACCAACATGGCCTTTACCGTTACTATCGTTACTTTCATAGTCAAATAATTTAACTTTATCGATATTAAAACCAAATTGTGGCATTAATAATTCGAGTTGCTCTACATCAAATACTTGAATAAAGTCTGGGACATCATCTGCTAAAACTCCTGCAAGTTCCTTATTATTATCTATTAATCCTGGCCAATGATCTCCTAAACTCCAGCGTTTATTAAAAATCGGCTGAAAATGCTCATTTAAAGTATAGTGATATGGAGAAAGTGTAATAAATATAAATTTTCCACTTGGTTTTAGCCAATTATGAATCTTTTTCATGCCTAATTTGAATTGATCAACATCCAAGAAATGCATCATACGGCTAGTAAGAATTGAAGCAAATGAATTTTCTGGAAAATCAATGTCTGGAAAAGCCCCCTGTTTAATCAATAGATTTTTTCTATATTCCTTTTTAGTATTTTTAATCAGAATTTTTAAATGTTCATGACTTAAATCATTTGCCACAATTTTGCCACCATTTTCCAAGACTTTTTGTACAGTATAACCATATGCAGTGCCCATCTCAAGCAGCGTATCTGAGGTATTTTTTGCAATATTTATAAATTCTTGAGAAAATTCATCTATCTCAATTTTCATGTATCCATGTTTGTTTAAAGTAGGGATTTCATCTCTTATTTTTTCTGGAACAATAATATTTTCAAACATTGCATCATTTATTTCAGATGCCAAAGTTCCATAATCATCATTGTTATTAAATAGAACATTATTACTCATATTTTTTATCTTTTTAATTAATTATCAGGGGTATATTTTTTCATACCAATGCCAGGCATAATAATCTCAAAATTATATATATTAAAATCATTTTCATTAGCATAATTAAAAATTGGATTTGACATTTGATTATTGTCAAACTCAATAATTTTACTGTCATCTAATGTAAATCTTGATTGAATATTTTTAAAAAGATAATGCTCAACTCGGACATTTATATGGGATTTTAAGTCATGCACGGAATGTGGCTTAATCGTTATAAAAACAAACTCACCTTGATTATTAGTGGTAGCAATACCATTACCAGTAAAACTACTATGCTTATCTATGCCAATTAAATGATTTTTTGCAATATTTCGAAGTGGCTCATATGGATATTTTCCCTGACCATTTACTTGCCAAATATACACTTTTGCATCAGATACTGGCAGGCAATTTTGATCTAGTACTTTGCCATATATAACTATTCTATCCCCTGAAATAATTGATTCTTGCCCTGTTTTTCTTAGTAAATTATTTGATTTTTCAAAAACAGCAGGTTCATAATCATTTGTAGTAATTTTAGTTACAGTACAAAAATTAGCTTTATCCGCTGCGTTGCTTGAACAAGCTAGAAAAATAGCTAATAGAAATATTTTAAAATGATGCATGATTTTTTCCCAAATTAATCATATATTGATTGAACTTTAACAGATAGTATCTTTAAGTTCAAAACAAATGATTATAAAATAGCAAATTACTATTTGTATAAATAGCATCTAATCATTTCTACTAGTAGTTTCTTTTGTGTGGTTGATAAAAATCCACATTTTTTAAAATTTTTCTGACCTCGCGTTTTAATATATTGCTATTCATATTAAAAATAGAATGGGCATGATAGAGCTCGTTTGCTTCAGGAAAATCATTTCGCCAATGAGCTCCTCTGCTTTCTTGACGCCATAATGCTGATTTAATGGTTGCCATTGCTGAAGTAATCATATTTTCAAGTTCGAGATAATGTTGTAATTCCATATTCCATTGTAACGACTTGTCACTGATTCCCGCTTTTAAAAATTGTTGATTGATTTCGTTAATTTTATCCAGTGCAATAACTAAATTTTCTTTGGACTTAAATACACCAACATTTTTACTCATTATATCTTTTAAATTATCTCTTAACAGCTCAACGTCAGCAGGATTTTTATCTAAAATATTTTGTAATTTATTGATAATTTCTTTTTCAAAAATTGATACATCAATTTTTCTACCTTTATTTTGTAAATTATTAACGACAACATCTGCAAATACAATTAAATCAAGTAATGAATTACACCCTAAGCGCCCTGCTCCATGTACTGAGATGCATGCAGCTTCCCCTATAGCAAACAAAGATTCAATTTTAGTTTCACCATTTTCATTATATTTAATTACCTGACAATTACTATTCGTAGGAATTCCGCCCATAGTGTAATGAGCAGCAGGCGCGATTGGAATTAGATCGATGCTGGGATCAATATTAATAAATTCTTGGCAATTTTCAAATATAGTTGGTAAATTTTGTTTTATTTCTTCTTTTGATAAGTGAGTTAAATCAAGCCAGACATGATCTTTATTCACTCCAGCGCCTCGCCCTTCGTTTATTTCAGTTGCTATTGCTCTTGAGACTACATCACGCGCAGCTAAATCTTTAAATTTAGGCGCATATTCAGCCATAAATGGTTCTTTATTATTATTCAGAAGAATACCACCAGCTGATCTTGCGGCTTCAGTAATTAAAATACCAATTTTATTAAGTGCAGTTGGGTGAAATTGAACAAACTCCATGTCTTGTAGGCTGCCATTTATTCGTGCAATCAATCCATTACCATCACCAGTACAAATATTTGATGATGTAGCAGTTGCAAAAATTTGGCTGTAACCACCTGTTGCGATAATTGTATTTTTGGATTGCAATAAGTTGATAATACCATTTTCAATATCCCAAGTTGCCACGCCATAACAAATATTATCCGCATGCAATAAATCTAAAACAAAATGATAATTATAAAAATCAATGCCTAATGATAGGGCTTCTTCATAAAGCTTATGCATTATTGAATGACCAGTTCTATCTTTAGAATAACAAGCTCGATAAGCTAAATCTCCAGTGCCAAAATTAGTACTTTGACCACCATAAATTTTTTGATCAATCAAACCATCTTCATTAAGATCAAATTCTACTCCTAAATCTTTTAACATGTAAATCATTTTACTTGCTGATTTACACATGGTTTCAACCGAATCTTGATCCGCAAGCCAGTCAGATGCTTTGATTGTATCATATGCATGCCAGCGCCAATCATCAGCTTTTATATTGCCAAGAGCTGCATTAATTCCACCTTGCGCGGCAACTGTATGACTCTTAAGTGGATGAACTTTACTAATAATTGCAGCTTTCAAATTTTTTTTGTGCGCAAAAATTGCAGCAGCAAGACCAGAACCACCGCCGCCTATAATTAATACATCATAATAATGATTTTTTGTATTTACTATCATATTATTTGACTTAAATATTGAATGTTTAATTTGCAAACATTATAGTTTAAGCAAACATATAATATAATAATAAACTATGCAAAGATTCCTTACATTAATTATTACTTGCGGCATTATTTATCTTATTTTTAAGCAAATTATAACTAATATTGAAATACCAAAGAATCAAAGCAGTTCCGAAATTAAAAATGAAAAAGGTGAAAATAACATAGATTTAAATGGGAGTTTTCTAGAAAAAACTCTATCCACTGTCTTAATAAATGCTTTGAAAACTGATGAAGGTAGATTTTTTCTTGAAAGTTTAATTCAACCAATGAATAAGCCAATGGCTGGGTCTGGAGCTAGTTTTAAAATGAACGGTGATGAGTTTCTTAATTCATTATTTAAAATTACTACATTTGGTGAAGGAGAAAAAGGACCTGCATCTTGCGGACATCTAGTCACAGTGCAATATCAAATTCTTACTGCTAATAATATTAAAATTGATGAAAAAACAATCACATTTCCGCTTGGGTCAAATAAACAGGTTCCAGGTATGGATGCAGTTATTGTTGGCATGAAAACTGGCCAAACAAGACATGCAATTATTGCTAGTAAATATTTTTCTTCTTTAGAAAAAAACAGAAACACTTCTTTTAAGTTAAATATTTTGCTTAAAGAAATTGTGCCAAATAATTTTATTGATAGTAATACTAAAATTTTTGATGATCAACTAGCATATACTATTCCTCTTTTATGCGGTGGCAGGGCAATATACGACGTAAAAATTACTAATTTAAGCCATAATAAAGTGATATATAATTCGACTCATTTAGGCAAAAAAATTAACATGCTAATTGGTGATTTAAATTATCCAATGATTTTTTCTCATTCCCTTCATAATAAAATACCAATAGGCACAAGGACAGTCATTACTAAAGGAAATTATCTAAAATCATATGCCTCAGAATTTAGTACTATTTTTCCAGAGAATTCAGTACCTGAGAATGAGTATTTTATGATTGAATTTTCAAATTTTGTTAATGAGAATTCAAATAATTCAAGCATTAAATAAACGTGGGCTTTACTTCAATTGAGTTATAAACTGCACCATGATGTCGCACCCGAGAAGTCAGGGATCCATAAATAAAATTGGTAGGGGTTGTTGCTTTTTTCTTTTTTGGCTACTTCTTATCATATAGTAAATTAGGTTGAATTAGGTACAATTTTAGATGTCATCTCCGCGAAGGCGGAGATCCAGAAAAGCAGCATCTATGCTAGATTCTTAGCCTTGCGCGGGAATGACAATTTCTGAAAGAATTAATGCCCAATTCAACATAAATAACTATAACTGACAAAGCCTAGAAGAATTTTTGCCTAATTCAACTTTTTTTGCTATAACATTCAAAAAAACTAGTGAATAGTTATAAATTTAAGTTTGTTGAATTTTTTTACTTTTATAAATTGATATAATTATTCCTGCTGTTAATAATCCAAAGATTACAGTTAATGGAATATAAGCTGGAATCTTAACAAAATGTGCAACAAATATTTTTATACCAATCAGAATCAAAATAATAGATAAAGAATATTTAATATATTTAAAGCGTTGAACAACATCAGCAAGGCAGAAAAAGAGTGCTCGTAAGCCTAGAATTGCAAAAATATTGGATGTATAGACTACAAAGCTGTTTTGAGTAATAGCAAAAATGGCAGGTATGCTATCTATAGCAAAAATCAAATCCGCGGTCTCCACTGCAATTAATGCCATGAATAAGGGAGTGAAATATAATTTGCCATCTCTTTTTACGACAAATTTATTACCATCTAATTCATTTTGAATATTCAATTTTCTTTTAGCAAGTTGATAGAGATATAAATTATTTATATCTAAAGAGTGTCCATTTATATTACGTAGCATTTTGTAACCAGTATATATTAGAATTGCACCAAAAATAAAGAGCATCCAACTAAATGAGCTGAGTATAATAGAGCCAAGAGAAATTAATATTGCTCTTAAGACAATCACACCCAATATACCCCAAAATAATACTCTGTGCTGATATTGTGGTGGAATTTTAAAGAAGCTAAATATCATTGAAATTACAAAGATATTGTCAAGAGCCATCGTTTTTTCAAGCAAGAAGCCTGTGAAATAATCAGCTGCATTCTGCGCTCCCATTTCATAATATATATATATACCAAAACAACAGCCTATTGAAATATAAAATAAACTAAGTAAAGCGCTATGTTTTAGGCTCATGACTTCGTCTTTTTTATTAAAAACACCAAGGTCAAGAACAATTAGAGTAGTTACGATTGAACCAAAAATAATCCAAGATAATGTCATGACATCCATAATACGTTTAAAAAATATTAAATATTTAATAAAGCATATATTGTTATATTAAATAAGAAAAAAGAAATGGCTGAGAGGAAAATAAGTTTGCTTGAGTATTACTTATATCACTAAAACAAAATTAAATCCAAATAAAAAAAGCGCTTTACTTGAATAAAAGCACTTAATTTGAAATATAAGCGGTAATGATAATTATGCTTGTTTAGCTTTATATCTTTTATTAATTTTATTAATAACAAGAACACGTCCTTTTCTTTTTACAATACGACAGTTTTTGTCTCTGTTTTTTAAGGACTTTAATGATTTAACAATTTTCATGATTGCCTCTGGCTTAAACTATTATCAGTTATATATTTTTAATATTATTTAGCTTAGATATAAACATATACGTGCAAAAGGTCAAGATAAAAAAACCTTAAAACTAATAATATATCATGATTTATCCTTGACCAACTGGATTAACAAATTTATCATCTCATATTATTATTAAACTTAAATCAAATTTTCGGAGAAAAATACATGAAACCTTACAATGATTTTGCAAAAATGATTCACAAAGAAGGTTATATCTTTATTATTATCTTTATAGTTGCGACTTTCGTACTTGGTTCGTTTAGTACAACTCTTGGCTGGTTAGCCGCTATTGGAACTTGTTGGTGTGCTTATTTTTTTCGAAATCCTGAAAGAGTCACTCCAATTGCTGATAATCTAATTGTCAGTGCTGCTGATGGTGTGGTACAAAAAATTGTTGAAGTAACCCCACCAGCCGAATTAAATCTTGGTATGCAAGAGATGATCAGAGTGAGTGTATTTTTAAATATATTTAACGTTCACATTAATAGAATCCCTGCTAGTGGTAAGATTATCTCATTGCATTATTCACCAGGTAAGTTTTTTAATGCATCATTAGATAAAGCAAGTATACATAACGAGCGTCAAACTGTTTTAATGGAAATGAAAAATGGCACTCGCATTGCTTTTGTACAAATTGCTGGACTAATAGCAAGAAGAATTGTATGTGATCTTGAAGAAGAGCAAGAAGTTTTAACAGGTCAAAGATATGGCTTGATTAGATTTGGTAGTCGCGTTGATATTTATCTTCCGTTAAAAACTCCTATTATGGTGACAGAAGGGCAAATATGTATTGGTGGCGAGACTATTATTGCTGATTTAGATAAAAAGAAATCTGATGAGCCAGTGTTTGAAAGGCGTTAAAATTAGTTCAGATATAGACATAAGGTAAAAGTTGTTGATAAAATTTAAACATAAGAAAATGGTTGTCAGGCCTATTCCCATAACTAAGTTATTTCCAAATTTGGTAACTCTGCTTGGTTTAATAATTGGGGTTAGTTCTATTCGATTTGCTTTGGATAGTCGCTGGGAATATGCGGTTTATTGTATAATAATTGCAACTATTATTGATGGCTTAGATGGTAGAGTTGCGCGTTATCTTAATGCGACCAGTCATTTTGGTGCTGAGCTTGATTCGTTGTGCGATTTTATCAATTTTGGCTTATGTCCTGCCTTGATGGTGTATTTATGGTCATTTCAGCAATATGAATATAAAGTAATTTCATGGTCGGCAAATATGTTATTTGTCGTTTGTATGGCAATTAGGCTTGCTCGATTTAATACAGCAATGGTTGAACCAAGTGTTATTAAGCAAGATGATAGGTTTTTTATAGGAGTGCCTGCTCCTAGTGGTGCGATATTAGCATTAATGCCAATTATAATTGATTTTGAAATTTCATCATTTTTTGATGGTTTTGATATAAGAAATTATACCACTATTATCAATTTATACATAATATGTATTGCGCTGATGCTACCTAGTAGACTTCCAACAATATCTTTGAAAAAAATACATATTAAGCCAGAATATTTATCACTCACTATGATTATTTCTGCCATAATTATAATAGCAACTTTTATATATACTTGGTATTGGTTGCCAATCATTGCTATAATTTATATATTATCCATACCAGTATGTATGTATGTTACTCACAAATTATAGATATTTTTAAATGAAAAATATAATTGAAAAAATACAAAATCATCAACATGCAAAGTTAATATTTGCTTTGATTGCCATTGTTTTTGTATATCTTATTTATTTAGTTCACGCTTGGGCGCACACAGAAACAACAGATAATGCATATGTTGATGCAGATATTTCAAGCGTTAGTCCAGAAGTTGATGGTATAATTTCCGAGGTTTTAGTGCAGGAAAATAATATCGTCGAAGTTGGACAAATTATTGCTAAAATTAATGATAATGTTTACAAAGCAAATTTAGACAAAGCGGATGCTGCAGTCGAACTTGCCAAAAAAGATATTGATATGATTGCTCAGAACATTAAAATTGCCAGAATTGAGCAAAGTAAGGCTGACGAATTATATCAATTTGCTGAGGAAAATTTTCAAGTAACTAAAGACGAATATAAAAGAACAGAGGAATTAAGTAAAGATAATTATGCTAGTAAGAAAAATCTAGATAATGCTAGGATTGCTTTTAAAAAGAATAAAAGTGACTTAGCTCAGGCAAAATTTGCAATGCAAACAAGCAAAGAAAATCTTGTTATGCTTGAGATAAAGCATTTAGCATCAATTTCTAAATATAATACCGCTGTTGCTGAGCGAAGTGTAGCATTAAGAAATTTCGAAAATACAGTGCTTCGTGCGCCAGTCAGCGGTAAAGTTGGTAATAGCTCTTTAAGAGCTGGTAATTATGTCAGAACTGGAATGGTCTTATTTTCAATAGTTCCAATCGATAAATTATATATAAAAGCTAATTTTAAAGAAACTCAAGTATCAAAATTTAAGCCAGACATGCCTGTTGAAATAAGTATTGATTCAGAGCCAAGAGTGAAAATTATTGGTACTATTCGTAATATTTCTCCAGCTACTGGGTCTAAATTTAGTCTGCTGCCGCCCGCGAATGCGACTGGTAATTTTACTAAAATAGTACAGCGCGTTCCAGTTACTGTTAATTTTACTGTGCCAGAAAAGCTAAAAAATCGAATTGTACCAGGAATGTCTGTGTATGTTAAGATTAAGGTTTAATATTTTGTGCGCGGTTCACGACTTTTTGATTTTTGTACAAATTATCACAGAGATTGTCATTCTCGCGAAGACGAGAATCCAGCTCTAACTCAAGGTTTTTCTGGATTACCGCATGCGCGGTAATAACGCCTAAACATGGTGCTTTCTGGTATAATAAACCCGACATTTTTATACAAAACATCGGTCGCAAACCAATTCGTGGTCATGAAATCGTCCTGCAGTCTATACGTGAAGCTACTATAGTAAATCAACTTGAGATAGCGTAACTAAAGAAAGAGACGAGAGAATCATATAAAGTATTAAAATGCGTAAGCTGTTGCTTTATCC
>RXKF01000009.1 GCA_003963235.1 Rickettsiales bacterium | reverse complement strand
AAAAGATAAAATCAGAGCTATTACCCACAAAGATATAAGTTATGATCAAATAAATTTTGCTATAAAGGCAATAAATGAAGTTTTAGGGTTAAATGGGGAATGATGGAAATAGGCAGGTGACATGAGTTTTTCTAAATTGTATATACATTTTAATAAGAAAAGAACATTCTCACTCCCAAACTTACTTGAATTCTTTTTGCGATCCTAATTTAGCTCATTTGCAATTCTCAAATTACCCTTGACTGCATAGTTACTTCATAGTAAAATGCACACTACAATAGTAGTGATAATTTATGGTTTGTAATGAGCAAAAAGATTGAGGATTTAATAAAACAACATGAAGGGTCAAAGTTAGAATTCAAAGAAAATATAGATTCTATAGATAAGATTCTTGCTACTATAGTTGCTTTTGCTAATGGCTCAGGAGGTACACTTTTAATTGGAGTTTCAGATAAGGAGCGTAATATAGTTGGAGTTAAAAATGTCAAAAAGGCAGAAGAAATACTTACTAATAAAATTTCTAGTATTATTGAACCAAGAATTTATTTTGAAATAGAAATTTTACCATATCGCAGTATGTATGTAATACTTATTGAAATTTGCTCAAGTATTACAAGACCCCATTTTATAAAAGGTAATAAGCAAAAAGAAAAACAAGCATATATTCGTATTGGGTCTTCAACAAGAGCTGCTGACTCAGAACTAATAAAAGTGATTGAAAGGTCAATCTCTCCTAAATCTTTCGATGAAGAATTATGTTATGATATTAAGTGTGAAGATATAAAATTCACAGATGTTACACAGTTATTTGCACATAAAAGGGTATTAAAAACTAATGATCTTGTTACACTTGGTATATTTGCTGAGAATGCCAAGACACCTACTAATGGAGGCGTTATATTATTTGCTATAAATCGCTTAAAGTACTTTCCTTGGGCATTTATAAAAGTAGGAATTTTTGATGGAATCAATAAGAGTAGAATACTTGATACTCAACAATTTACTTCTTTTTTGCCAAATGCAATAGACGAGACTCTCAATTATATAAAAAAAAATACTCGTGTTTCTTTAGTAATTAAACAAGTCCGCCACCAGAAATTATTAGACGATATACCACTAGTTGCTTTAAGAGAGGCTATAATTAATGCAGTTGTTCATACTGATTATTCAATCAGTGGTACTCCAATTACTGTAAGTATATTTGATGACAGGATAGAAATTGAGAATAATGCTGTTTTACTTGGCGCACTCACTTTAGAAGATTTAAAAGTAGGTGGTATATCTAAATTACGTAATCCTGTTATTGGACGAATTTTTAATGAAATCGGATTAATTGAACAATGGGGAAGCGGTATTGGAAGGATGATTCAAGCTTGCCTCGAAGTTGGTCTTGAGCCACCGCATTTTGATGCTATAGGAGGACGTATTAAAGTAACATTTCACAGACAAAAAACCAGAGAGGACGCTATTGTAATAGATATCAACGATCGTTTTATTATTGAATTGCTTGCCTTTTGCGGATCATTAAGTGCTCATCAAATTGCTCAAGTTATGGATATAAGTCGACGCACAGTTATTATGAAACTTAATCGTTTAAAGGAGAAAGGAGATATAATAGAAATTGCACAAAGTAAAAATGATCCAAAAAAGAAATATACTATTAGAGGTGATAGTACAAAAATAAGAGAAAAAAATATAGTTAAGTTATTTTGGCATCATTTTCCAGACGATTCCAATGAATACTTAATTTTAAGAATAAAATTGGGTATAAAGGAAATTAGATTTATATTTGATGACGATAATTATCTATTTTTCGATTATAATAATAAAGAATCGTGTCGTGATGATTGGAAGGATAAGGCATTAGAACAGATGAAAGATTTGTTAGTTTCTGAGCCAATCTTGGGGATAGCCATAGTAGAGTCCCATGAAGAAATATATAAGGCTTTTAAAGAAGGTAACTTTGCTGAAGTTCATATCTTGCAAAGGCATTGCCTTAGAGATTTTAGAAGGTAGCAAAAACGAGATTGTAAACCGTTGATATTCAACTTTTTATAAACCTTTATTTTCCATAAGGTAGGTTATGTATAAAATCTTTACTCTCTTTTCCTTAATCAATTTTAAGAAATTTAAAAAATGGGAATTTAAGATGAACCCTAAAAAAATGAACCCCGCAAAATAAAAACAGAGTTCATTTTTAATTTTTTCTAGGTGTATCTTAATGAAAAAAATGTATCAAACTAACTTAAGAGATAATCATAGATACATCCGCGATGATACCATACTATCCTAATCAGTCAACAGCAAATCTTTACAATACTTTTTATAAATTATAGCTTGTTTTTCAGTTTTGCTATCTCCTCTAAGCTAAAACCAGTGACAGAAGCAATAAGTTTATCATCTATTTTCTGTTTTAACATATTAACGGCTGTTTTTTCAATGCCTCTAACCTCACCTCTAGCTTCACCTCTAGCTTCACCTCTAGCCTCAGCGGAGATTATATAGTCACGACCTTTCATAGAATCCATGACATAGCTATCATAAATCTCTCTTTCCTGATTGGTCATTTTTAATATACTTAAACGCTGTGCTACTTTCTGCATGTAAGGAGACTTAAAATCCTCTTTTACCTCAGAGTGCTTCATTAAATATAACCACTCGTCGATTTCCTCTTTTATTACATCATCAAATAAAGGAATTGAAACAATAAAATATTCAGGGAATATGTTGTGAGCATCAAATGTATGCATTCCTCTATCTATTAAGTGAACATCTACAGGATGTGTGTGGTCTATCTCATGAAATATTACCTTACCGTGATGTAGTGGTGCTTTGGTATTTTCAAAAGGGAAGTATAGCAGATTGATATGGAATACCTTTTTAATTTGTAAGTAATCCTGATTTGCCCCGAGATTATCAACGATTAGCCTTGAGGTATTAAATATCGCTTTGTTCAGAAAAAGATCAGTATAAGCACGATCGATCTCAACTATATAGTTATTACCTTGTTCGTCTTCAACTATAACATCGGCTATACTTCTTTTTAAATATCTACTTTCCTTATTACTTTCGCCGTCAAGTAAGGCCTTTATCTTAACCGGTTTATATCCTTCTGAGGTAAGAAGGGCAGAGATAAACCCTTCGACTATTTCATAGTCGCCTTTATCTTTTAGTAGATATTTGATAGCGTAGTCAAAGCTAATTAGCGGTTTTTCCATATCAGTAATAATTTAAAGAGATAGCTTAACACCAACTAGAGCTACAGTACCTTTTACCTTTCTTGCCTTTAAATTAGGATAGAACTCAGGTTTGCCTTTAAGAGTATAGGCATGTATTTCAGCATAAGGCTTTAGTCCCGGTGCAAGTATGTGACTTACGGCTAGTTTTACCGAGTTTACTTTATTTTTAAACTGCTCTGAGGCAAAATACGATAATGAGGTTGTCGTAGCCTTATTGTAAGTATATGCAATACCGGCATTATAGTATTGAGACTTACGATTACCTTTATGTAATTCTTTTGTAGTTAAACTTTTACCGAAAGAGCTGTAGCAGGCATTATATTTAAAATTACCAACCTTTAATTCGCCGCCAATATTATAAGATTTTAAGTCACTTAATTTATATGCAAGTGGATTCTGATCGTCTTTATTAGCAAATTTCTTGATTTTACCTGCAGATTTGCCGTATTCACCAGTTAGAGCCAGTTTTAATTCTGCTTCTTCCGTTAGTTTCTGCTCAAATACCATCCCACCAGTTACAGCATCTTTAACTGATCTATCGATTTCAAACCTATCTATAGTAGGCTCTCCTACGGCATATTTTTTTATTCCGTCTGATTTATCTGATGGTTTTTCTACGCCGGTATTAGCAGAATCAGGAGTATAGGATATACCAAGCCTAATTTTACTGGAATCGGTTAAATCAAACTTAGGAGTATAATAATTTATTGTTCTTGGCGGTTCACTACTGTAAGTGGCAGAATCCATACTTGCAATTATTTGGTCACCAAGGAAAGACCCTTCCGAAGTCAAAAAGGAGGGTACAGCTTTTGTGCTTTGTTTTAGGTAATCTATCCCGGTTTTGATGTATTTTGTCGGTATGGATCCATCACTTATCATCATATTCTTAGCAGCAGGAATAGGTGAACCGGCTTCAATTCGACCAAACTCATGTTCTAAAAATACGTATGAACCATTATAATCCTTGTTAACTTTTCTTTTAGTTGTAGGCACTAGTATAATCTTGGCACCATAAGTAATGTCATCAGTAGTATTTGATATGGCAGCAAATAAAGCAGTATCGTTATAAAAAGCAAAACCTCTTTTATTAGCTGATATATTCTTCTCTGAGCCTTTTAGTTTACCCTGATTGCTAAATCCACTTTCAAAGGCAGCATATGCTCCAAGTTTTATATTTAAATCTGATACCACAGGCAACGGATCGCCGGCTAATGCCGTGCTACTTGCAAGTAATCCTGCTAATAAAACAACTGATGCTTTTTTTATTACCATATCTTTCCTCTTATATTCATTACTCTTAATTTTCTAAAAATACACATGGATTATAACATACAATCCCTTACCTCTAAACTAAAAAAGTACGAGAAAATCAAGATTAAAAAGGAGTGTGTTATAATTATTTTAAGTAAAGGAAATAGTTAACGCATATGAAGCGTAAGTCCGATCATATAAATTCATCTCTGCTTGATCCTGCTTTAATGTCTACATTCGAGCAGAGTTATTTGGATGAATTATTTAAAGTACAGGAGCAAGTAGCAAGTAGCGAGGGCTCTTTATATGAATTCTTTAAATCGAGCTGGCCTTATATTGAGGGTAACATGCCTTATGTTGATAGCTGGCATATTAAAGCTATAGCAGAACATTTAGAAGCGGTTTACGCGCGGCAAATAAAGAAGCTGATTATTAATGTTCCTCCTCGTACCGGTAAAACCAATTTAATATCGGTAGCTTTTCCTGCGTGGGTATGGATACATAACCCTAGTGAGCGGTTTTTAACTGTTTCCTGCGTTAATTCCTTAAGCCTTGAGCATGCACAGAAGAATAGATCATTACTCGAAAGTAACTGGTATCAGGATAATTGGGGATATAGATTCCCTCTTCTTAGAGATCAGAACGTTAAGAGCTTTTTCCAGAATACAAAAACAGGATATAGGCAATCAACAAGCGTGGTATCTAAAACTGTCGGTAAAGGCGGTTCAATTATTATCATTGATGACCCTAATGACCCAGGGGATTTATCTGAAATAAAACGTGAGAACGTAATTAACTGGTGGACACAAAGAATGTCTACCCGTTCAAATAACCCAGCTAATGACTGCCGAATAGTTGTCCAGCAAAGAACGCACGAGAATGATTTAACCGGTTATATCAGAAAGAATGACAGCGAGGGTGATTGGGTGGAGTTAGTGCTGCCGCTAGAATTTGAAGAAAAGCGCAAGTGTATTACAGTTCCTCTTGGTATAGATCAGGTTATTTGGGAAGACCCCAGAAACAAAGAAGGAGAGGTACTGAGCGACTTACGTTTTGGCGAAAAGCAGGTAAATGAGTTAAAAAAGTTACTCGGCTCTTATGGTTATGCTGGGCAGTGCCAGCAAAGACCATCTCCAATTGGCGGCGGAATAATCAAGAAAAAATGGTTTAAGCTCTGGACTAGCCCTATTAAGCCTAAATTTGATTACATATTGCAAAGCTGGGATACGGCAATCTCTGATGAACCAACAGCTGCATATTCTGCCTGTACTACGTGGGGAGTTTGGGGCGAAAAATCCGAGGATGAGCTATTTAGGATGATGCTACTCTCTAGTTGGCGGGGTCGTGTAGGCTATCCGGAGCTCCGAAGCAGGGCTCAGCGCTTAGCCAAAGATTATAAGGATATAGGCAAGCATAAGAACCCAATGCCGGCTCAAAGAACTGTTGATATTTGCCTTATTGAGGCAAAAGCAACGGGCGATCCTTTAATACGTGATCTAAGGCTTGGAGGAGTTCCTGCTATAGGCTACACCCCAAAAGGCGATAAGAATGCAAGAGTACAGAGAGCAGCACCTCTTATTGAGTGCGGGCTTGTATACTTACCCACCGAGGAGAAAAACCCTGAAAGACTAACTCCTATGGCCGAGGAGTTTTTAGAAACAGTGATAACTTTTCCAAATGGGGAATCAAAAGACCTGGTTGACTCGATGACACAGACAATTTTGTACCTTAGAGACTTTGATACTTTAATTCATACAAGTGATGTTAAGGAAGATGAGATCGTTACTAAACGCAAGAAATTATACTAATGGCAACAAGAAGGAAGCAAAAAGGAAAGACTAATCTTGATTTATCGGTGTCCAAGAGTTTTGAGCCTGATTCTCTAAACTTTGCTCAAGAAATGCCGATGGAAGAACAAATCCTGCTACAGGAAACAGGTAGTTTAGATGAACCGGTTTTACCGGAAGAAGAAGCACTTATTTCCCTAGAAGATCAAATCTTATCACGTATAGATAAGAAGGGCGAAGAATTATCACCTCCGGATGCTACCTTTAATAGTAATTTTGCGGATGATATACCGGAAAGCGTCAGAGATAAAATCGCTGCTTACTTGGAAGAGGTAACAGAAAAAGATACAAAAAACCGTGCGCCTTGGCTTGATATAATTGAAAAAGCTAAAACCTTACTTGGCTTTAAAATTGAGGAAATACAAGACCCGAATAACGCAAGTACCCGTAAATCCAATTCTTCCATCGGAAATGCTGCCCAGGTTAAGACTTACGATACGACATTCTCCAGCAGCGTGCTCAGGCTCTGGGCAACTCTTCGCTCCGAGTTACTCCCCTCAACCGGTCCTGTAGGATTTAAAATACCTTCATATTTTGACCGCCCTCTTAATGAGAATGAATCAAATCGTCTAACTCCTAATGAAGATTACGAATTAAAAGGCGAGATGGTTAGGGATGCTTTAAATGAGTACTTAACAGTAGAAGATAAGGGTTTTTATCCAGACTACGATCGGTTCTTATTGTACTTAATTTTATATGGGTGTGTATTTCGTAAAATCTACTATGACTCTATTACAGGTAAGCCCTTGAGTAGGTTTATCATGCCTGAGGATTTTTTATTTGATAATAACTGCTCAAGTATTACCGAATCAAATCGCCTGACTCATATTAGATACCTCTCTAAAAGAGAAATCCTCTTCAATATGCAGAGCGGGATATTTTCAAAAGTTGATCTTGATTACCTAGATAGTGTAGGTAGCAGCGACGGGGAAGAAGCAACGGACGACTCTAAAGCAAAACAGGTAGACCCCACAAATTCCCGTTTTCCTTTTTATGAGACGCACGAATATCTGGTTTTGAATGATTTTTTTGACAATAACAATACATCTGAGGACTATAGTATCCCACTACCTTACGTTATTACCAGATGCGGCAGCAGTAATCAGATCGTATCACTTACGCCAAACTGGGATGAAAATGATCCAACCAAAACAAGGATTAACTGCTTTATTCATTATAATTTATTCCCCGGGTTTGATGTTTTTGGACTGGGGCTTGCTCAAATACTTGGCTCTAATTCAAAGAGTTTAACTTCCATGCAGCAAATGGCGATTGACGCAGCTATTTTCCAGAATTTCCCGGGAGGAATGAAAGCTAAGGGAATAAAAACTACTAATAATGATTTGAATATATTACCGGGTCAATTCGTAACTGTTGAGACCGGTAATTTGTCTCTTCGTGATTCAATTATGCCACTTCCTTATAATGGACCATCGCCAGCTTTACTTGAATATATTAACCGGATAACTGCCCAGACACAGGAGCTAGCGTCCGCAACAGAGATGGGACTCACTGAAAATAATCAGAATACACCTGTCGGTACTACGATTGCCTTGCTTGAAGTATCCAATCGGATGCAATCGGCAATAATGAGAACAGTTCATAGTAGCTTTAGCCAGGAATTGCAGCTCTTTTATAAAATGTTCAACCTGCCATCACTACCTCTAGACAAAGAGAGTTTAAAAGTAATCCCTGTATCTGATCCATCGGTTGAATCTTCTACGCAGAGAATAATCAAGGCAGAGAGTATTTTAAAGTTAGCTAGCAGTAGCCCTGAGCTACATAACATGCGAGAAGTATATTTAAAAGTATATCAAGCCCTAGGGATTAAGGACATTGATAAGATATTGTTACCTGAAGCAGCGCCGGAGCAGCAGCAGGAGCAACCAATAGACCCAGCCCTACAGGTTCAGATTGCTGACATTGAGCAGCGAAAACTTGAAGTAGAGTCAAAAGAACGGCTAGCTCACTTAAATATTGAAGCTGACGGCTATAAGACGCAAATGAGTATCGAGCTTGATAAGGAAAAACTGGAACAAGAGAAGTATTTAGCTGAATTAAAAGTTAATGAACAACAACAACTTGCTGAGCAGAAATATCAAATTGAACTTTTAAAACTCGAATTAACCGAGAAAGAAAAAGTCATCGATACCCTGACTAAAGAACAGGAAATAAACAGTAAAAACGAGCTTGAATTACTACGGCTTGAGTACAAAGCAAAAGAAGCTGAGTTAAAGGCACAAGTAGAAGCTTTAAGATCGGAAATTTCGTCAACACCAAAACAGGAGGAGGTAATTTATGAATAAACATACAAGAGAACTGGCATTAAGGGAAATGCAAGAAAGAGCTAGAGAAAAAGAAACGAGTTGTAATAAGTACGCTGCCGGTGGCGCTGCTAAAATTAGAAAAGATGTAGCTACAAAAAGCGGTAAGGTAGTAAAACCTAGAAATATGGGAAGGAGCAGTAAATGATTGGAATGAACAGAAATAACATTTATAGCCGAGGTTCTTTTACTTCGGGTTTTATAGGAAGTATTGAAGCTGAGATTGATAGATACAGGCGTATTTTAAGTAATCCGGCATCAATTTCTACGCTAGAGGATTACAAATATCACGTGGGATTAATTGAGGGACTTGAGAGTTCCCTTGAACTCTTTAACAGGCACATAATAGAGGTAAATAACAATGATTAACCATCAAATAGCCAATTACAAACCGGAAGATTTTAAAACCAAAGGCATTGATCTGGAAGCTTTTAATAAGGAAGCAATGATAGAGAGATTTAAAGAGGTGTCAGTTACCGGAATCAATGTATTAATTCTTATTTACAAACCTCCTGTCGAAGAGGTTACAAGAGGAGGAATTATAAAACCACCGAGCGCCGTCCAAGATGATCTGGAATATAACTCAATGGTCGGGATGGTATTAAAGCTGGGTCCTGATAGTTATAAGGGTGATCAGTTTCCAAGCGGTCCTTATGTAAAAGCCGGAGACTGGGTCATATTCCCGCGTGGTTCATCATTGCAGTCAAAATATGAGGGTGAGCCGATAATTATGGTAGAGGATTTTAAAATCAAACTGCTAGTCGATAATCCATCAAAAGTATCAAGGTAAGAATATGTTTAAAATAGATATTGAAAATACAAGCGACTTAAACGCTGCTATTCCACCTTTAAAAGAAGTAGCCGAAAATAAGGACGAGAAGGACGAAGATAAAGAAGAGCATGTTGCTACTAAAGAAGAAGATACACAAGCTTTAGATAGCAGCAATGATAAAAACGATATTTCTGCAGATGTTTCCGAAAAAGAAGAAAAACCTACTAAAACCTCTGCTCCTGACAAAGACAAGGAAAAATACTGGTCTAAATTAAAAAAAGAACGTGAAGAAAAGGTAAAGCTTGCCGAACAATTAGAGCGGTTACAGCAAGAAAAGCTGCAAATAGAGCAGATGCTCAGCCAAGCTATTAATACCGGTTCTACCCATTATAAGAACAATGTTGCCAGCGAACTTGAAATGGCTCAGGCACGGCTTCAATTAGCACTGGAAAACGGGGATGCTGCTGGAGTTAGCAGAGCTACTGCGGATATTTCAAAGGCAACGCATGCCTTGAATGAGGCATCTAGAATAGCCAGTTTTCCTAAAGAAGAATACTCACAAGAGCATCTAAATCAGGTTCGAGCTAGGGAATATGAAGATAGGTTATATAGCTGGCTTGAAAGTAATCCTGAAGTAGATAGGAACGCCCCTGAGTATGATGAGAAGCTAGCGACCTCAGTATTATCCTTTATTACCAAACTGGATCGTAAATACCAAAGCGGAGGAAAGGAACATCTAATAGGCTCTGGTAGTTATTACGGCATGATTGATGAGTATATCGATAATTTAAAAATGCAGGATACTTCCTCAGCCATGATTCCCGCCAAACATTTTGGAGCAGTGCGCAGTCGCGCTCCACGAGAATCAATACCCGATCCAAAAACAAGGGAATTAAGCGATAGAGAGAAAAAGGCAGCTCTTGCTTTTGGTATGTCTTACGAGAGGTACCGGGAGCTTCTAGATCAACGTAACAAAGAAATGAGGTCAAAAAATGGCAATTAAATATAAACAAGACAAAAATAATGAATTTCTATCTATTGATAGAGATATCAGGGAGCATGAACTTGAAGGAAGTGATTTTGATTTAATGTTCACTGATTCAACCTGTCCTTTTAAAGCTTTAATTGATGAGATAAAACAACCGGGCGAGGAATATTACTTTGCCTTTAATAGCCCTGAGCGCATTAATAGGTTACTGGCAAAGAAGTGGTATATCGTATCTCCTGATAGGCTTAAAAACAAACGTACTTATAGAGGAAATTTAAGAGAGGAAAACGACTGCATTACTACTGGTGATACAATCCTTTTAGCTCGTGATGAACGTTACGGGCTTAAAGAGCAGCAATATTATGAACAAAAAGCCGTAAGAGTCATGCGGGATACGCTGCAAAAAGTACAGACCGATATCTACAATCCGGTCATGCCGTTTTCTGATAGAGCAATGTAGAAGAATATCATGTCATATTCTAAAATCATACTTAATAGCGATATTAAACTATCCTGGCCTTATCCCCGCACTGAAGGGGAGATTGTTAGTGACATTAATAATGTAATTTCTGAAAATGATGCATATACAATTACTTTGCCGCCTGCCAATACTGTAGAAACCGGTACTAGCTTATTGTTTAATAATGTCGGTCAAAAAGACTTTACCCTCTTATATAACGATGGAACGCCGCTAACTAACGTAATTATTCCCGGGGAAGTAATACTGATATATCTAACTGAGAATCTAACCAGCACGGGAATATGGCAGGTAATACCTTTTGGGGGCGGTAGTAGCGGTATAGTAAGCTTTTCTACGGAAAGTCAGAATAACAGCTTGCAGATCACAAACTCAACTATTACTCCACCAACAGGTAACATCATTTTTAAAATTGCCGATTCGTTGAATAATTTAAATAATCTGGCTACTCAGGTACAGAATGGGTTTTTAGTAATAACCGGTAATACTCCGCTTTCCTACGTTAGCAGAAAAATAGGCGGTGGCTCTAATATAAATGTACAAAGCGGCGATGGGGAAACAAATGATGTAATTATTAATTTAGCCGATTCTCTAGTAGGATTATCCAGTATTAATGTAGGTAATCTCTTAATCTCGGTAAATACCATTACTACGGCCATTGGAGATCAGGATATTAACCTAGCTACTGTAGATGATGGAGTAATCAATTTAAATAGTACTCAAATTGACAATGTCGGTAATATGACAGTACCGGGAAAGATTATAAATCCTGCTACTGCTAAAGCTTATTGTTTCTTTTACGATAATAATGCCCCGACTAATAATATCCAGATAGAGAGCAGCTTTAATATAGCCTCGGTTAGCGGAGCGCAAGGGTCATATGTTATAACGTTTGCTACTCCTTTTCCTGATGGTAATTATTTAGTATTACCGGCATTAGCACGCGGAACGGAGGTCATAGCGCCGTTTCAGGTGTTCTTTAGGTCTAGATCTGCTACTGAATTTATTATTTTTACAACTGATACGCTCGGTAATTTACTCCCAGTACTTGATGGCGTATCCGTGGTGGTATTTGGTAATTAAAGGCTTGAAGATATATAAGCTAAATCTAAAAATAGTAGCACGATTTGCAAAAGTAACAGTCTTTTTGCTATAATATAATTAGGTAAAAAAAGTCATAACTAGACTGTAAAAAGTTTCCGTCATTGCTAGACGTTAAAAGGCGTAGTTTGTAGCTAAATCTTTTCTAAAAAAGCTACCTCTGTCATCGCAAGACACAAAAAGGCTAGTTTTGAAACTTATCTATAACAAAGTTTATCGTCATAACTAGACGTTAAAAGGTCTCCTGAGCTTGAATTAGCTTATCTTTTTTAAATTTAAAATATTTACGTTTTTTAATAATTAACAATATATGAGGAAATTATGTCTAACGGCATTAATAGACCTTATGGTTTGGAAGTAGTTCAGTCTCAAATAGGAAACGGCGGAACACAAAAACTAGGTCAATACTTTATTTACGCATCTGCTGACGGCTTAACCACGCAGCCAAATAGTATTTTTCAAGGTGATCCCATTAAATTTGTAAGTAACCCTGGTCTTGCCGTCATGGCAGGAACAATCGCACCACAAAAGTTATCAGCTCCAACAAACGGAACACAGGTACAAGCTGTTGCAACGGCAGACGCAGACGCTTTCCTTGGGGTGTTCATAAGCTGCGCTTATACTGATGCAAATACCGGTATACTTGTTGAAGCGGATTACTGGCCGGGTGGTAGAGCGGTAAAAGCCGGCACGCCTATTATTGCATATGTCAATGATGATCCAATGGCGGTATTCAGAGTGCAGGTATCAAGTTCTCTAGCAGCTGCAACAGGAATTACTTTTTTAGCAACCGGGCTTGGTCTTAATGCCAGTTTATCAGTGGCAGGAATAACCTTCACGGATGCTACTGCTATCGCAGGTGGTCAAAACCCCCGCAGCGGCAGTAATATATACGGCTCTGTTTACTATCTCGATGGCTCAACTTACTCAGCTACTACAGCTACCTTAGACGTAAAAATTATTGGAATTGATCCTGTAATTACCGGCAGTAGCAATCCTACAGGATTAGTCCCGGGAGTAAATATGCCGTTTACTAACCTACTAGTTAAGTTCAACAAGCATATGTATGGATCAAGCGGCGTAGCAGGTCCAACAGCCGGAGCATAGGAGTATAAGGTTATGTCCATAATAACAAGCGGCAATATGCCGTCTCTTTTAAAGGAAGGATTATACCTACCGAAAGAGAAGAAAAAAACACCTGTTAAGGCAGGATCAGTAAAGAAAACTAAAAACAAAGGTAATTAATTATGTCTATTATAACAACTGGTGATATTCCAAGTCTGCTTTGGCCGGGTCTTTATGAGGTAAAATCTCAGTATGATCGGTTTAAAGGGGAATATACCAAAGTTTACGAACAGGCTAATTCTGTCAAACATACTGAAAGGATGGTTGATATTAGAGGAACAGGTTACGCTCTTGAGAAAACCCAAGGTGCTCCTATTAAAATGGATAGCATGGCTGAGCGGTTTATTTATGAATTTGTCCATCGGGAATTTGCCCTCGGTTTTCAGATTACTAATATTGCCATGGAAGATGATCTTTATGCCGATCAGTTCTTTAATGGTACAAAATCGCTTACTACTTCCTATGAACAAACCAGAGAAGTAGTAGCTATGAACCCTTTTAACCAGGCGTTTAACGTAGCGGCAACTCAAGCCAACGGACAACCTCTCTGCTCCGGTTCTCAGCCTTACGACGGCGGTGTTTATTCTAACCGCGTCGGGGCATATAACGGCGTTAATGTTAATGTCGACTTTAGTGAAGCAGGCGTTGAACAGGCAGTAATTCTTGCTGGTAAAGTGAAAGATCAGGCAGGACTGCTAATTAATGCTCAAATTGAGAGATTGCTACTTCCACAAGACTTAATGTTCTCAGGTTGCCGGTTACTTGAATCTGTATTTAGAACAGGAACGGCTAATAATGACATAAATGCACTTTATAACATGAAGGCTATTCCACAAGGTTATGAAGTAAGCCATTTCTTAACAAATCCTAGTAACTGGTTTGGATTAACTAATGTTAAGGGAAGTCGTAAGCATTTCGTAAGACGTCCGCTTAAAGTTAACGTAACAACCGATCCCGTAACTGAAACCATGTCAGTGCTTGCATCAGGTCGTTATTCTTTTGGTATGTTTACTCCTCTTGGGGTAATTGGCGCACAAGGTTCAACTGCTTAAACCTTATAAAAAAAGAAGCACTTAAGCTTTAATGAGCCAAGTGCTTCCATGTTTTGTAAAAGAACTTAAAATTAGGAGAAAATTATGTCCCAATTTTACGAATATAATTGGCCTACACCGGTTGTCAATGGAATATCGCTTTTTCAAACTACAACTGCAAATACTCCGCTGCTATTAAATGGTTCTTATGTTAATAAAACCACAAGAATAGTTAATTTTATTGATTTCGGTATTGTTCCAAGAATTACTCTTAATTCAGTAGCAAATCTTTCTGGTATTAATTTTCTTATTACTGGTTATCAGAATGGGTTTTTTATTAGTGAAACCTTAACTGGACCAAATAACACAACAGTTACAAGTGTCAACTGCTTTGATAGTGTGGTGCAGATAATTCCAAATAATACTACAGCTTCTACCGTTCAAGTCGGCGTTGCCTCCGTTGGTTATTTTCCAATGATTCTATTAAACACCGCTAAGACCAATACTTCTTCTATAAGCTATGCCTTAAATATCGTAGCAGCAACAGCTAACCCTGCTACTTATCAGGTATTTTTATCGCTAAAGAATAATTTAGGCCTAGGGAAATACGATGATTTAACTACTGCAGCTAACGGTAATTTTGCAGCTCCAGCCGCTGCTGCTACTGCGTCTGCATTAATACAGTATAATTCTTTAGCTTCCAATTTACTCATTAAAATTGGCACAAATGCTAATAACTCGGTTCTTAAAGCTCAATTCCTGCAATTGTAAGTAAAGAGGAAGATAAAATGCCGGCAACTAGTGGAAGTTATAGCTTTAGTAATATAAAAGGAGAGCTGATTATCAGAAAGGCTTATGAGTTAATCGGCATGCCTCTTAGCATGGTAACTGCCGAGCAATATAATTCAGCACTTAATATTATTAATTTTATTTTAAGTGATTGGGCTAACTCTAATGTTAACTTATGGACTCTAAAACTAAATCCTGTTTTTTTAACTCCAGGGCAAGCATCCTATCCGCTGCCAAGCAACATTACTAAAATATTTCAAGTGTTCCTTAGAAGTAACGTAAGACAATTAAATGGAACACCGCAATCAAATACCGCAAATACTTATGATGGAAACGGTGGAGGAATTGCTGCTTATGCTTTTGATGGTAATCCACTGACAAGATGTACACAAGACGTTCAAAACGGCAATATTTCTTATGATTACGGTTTAGGGGTAACAAAGCAAATCAGCATTATCGGCATTCAAAGTTATGTTTCTAATCGTCCATATAGCTTAGTTTTAGAAGCATCACAGGATACGATAAATTGGTTTCCTGTTTTTACCCCTCCTCCATTATATCCATATCAAGCACATGTAATTTCATGGTTTTATGTACCTGATCCAATTTATGCAAGGGCATATAGAATTAAAGAAACAGGAGGATACACACTCGATATTGAAGAACTTTATTTTAATAGTGTAAGTCAGGATACTACCATGAGCGAGGTATCCAGATATGAATATTTAACCTATCCCAATAAATCGCAAATCGGTAGACCTACTATTTACTACGTTGATTACCAGCGGACTCCATCCCTCTACATTTGGCAGACTGCTGCTCCAATGTATAATTTAGTAATGTATAGCGGTCAAAGCAGTATAGAAACTCTAGAGAATTACACGCAAAGCGTAGATATCCCATCATATTTTTATACTCCTCTAATATATGGACTCGCTAGCATGCTAGCAGCACAATATGCTCCTGAAAAAGAAGAAGGCTTAAAAATGAGATATCAGGAAACTTTAAATCCGGCAGTGATTAATAATACAACGGAAGTACCGCTTAAACTGGAGGTATATGGCAACTAGCTTAAAAGTTATCCCTGTAAATACGCAAATGGGAGATTACGTTAGAAAGGACGTCATTGAACCTATTGGAACTTGTGATTATTCAGGGTTTCCCTTTAGCAGGTCTGATCTAGTTAAGCAATATGAATGGCGAGGGAATCAGCTAGTCTGGACGGGAGCAATAGTCGGGCGTCCTTTTGTTGATGAGCCAAACGAGCAGAATAGACCACCGCAAATAAAAGGTGATCCGAAAGCCCTGCAGAATCCTCGACCATTTGGGATAGAGACACCGCAAGGTCCTGAGGCAATTGGTAATAGTTCGCCTGTTATTTTAGAAGATATCAACTTTACAAGTGAGGATATACCCCCGGTTTTACCTGATTTTGCTGGTCAGAGTGTTAGCAATATAGACGCACGAGAGCGTTTGGAATCGTTGCACCAAATTAAGTTCTAAAGTAATGGCTAATCATTTTAATCCGGGATTTGATAGAGAAAAAGCAGCTTTTATAGCGTTAGCTAATAGAGGAGAAGGATTAACCCCAATTAACTATTTATATGCAAAAGAGGCTAGTTTTGAAAGTATTTTGTCTCCTGTTATTACCGGCGGTACTGCTGAGCTTTATACAATATATGCAACCGGTATTAACTCTGCGAGCATCACTAATACTGAAGATATTATTACTAATAGGCTAAAATGGAGTAATCCCTCTAATGATTATTATGTTGGCTTTACTGCCGGTAATTTAACCCGGAATACAATCTGGAGATTACCGCTGCAGGATGGAACTAACGGGCAGGTAATAGCAACAAACGGCAATGGTATTCTATCGTTTATAGATACCGGCGGAGGATCAGCACCAAAGGATGCTACATATATCTTGCAACAACCAACTTCTGACCTTCCAAACGCTCAAGCCTTAAATCAGCTAAATAATGGTTTAATGAAGAACAAAGACGGCGTTATACAAATTGCTGTCCCTGGAGAAGATTATTTAAGTATTACCTTGCCTTCAGGTCAATTATTCATAGGCAATAGCTCAAATATTGCAACTGCGCAGCAAACCATTACCATTGATAACCTACCAAATTTAGGCACTGCTAGCATTAACGTGCCTAATCCTCTTGATCCAACTAATCCAATTGTTATTTCAGGAGGTAAAATCTGGCACGGTACTGATAGCAACAGACCGGAAGAATCTACGGCTTTATTAGTTGTAGAAGGAGATATTGCCTTAATTAATTTTAGGTTCTTTAGTGCTAATTTTATTCTTGGAAAAGGTAACAGCGTACTGCAAACATTAATGCCTGGCTCACAATTTCTCTCAAATCTCCCTAGCGGTTCTTGGATGCAGACGAGCAGCACAGGAACAGGAGCGATTGTTGCTGCTACTATTGCTCAAAATCAGTTATTGATGGGAGGTTTAAATAATGTACCAGAAGCACGTCAAACTATAGATATTGCCAACCTACCATCCTTAACTAATGGAAGAGTCTGGCAAGGGGACTCAGCAAATAGACCGGTCGAAGTCCAGTTAAACCTTGCTCCAACCGATGCTACTTACATCATAAAAACTCCGAATGTCAATTTACCTGAAGCACAGGTTTTAGAGGAACTAGGGATAGGCATGGCCAAGATTGTTGCCGGCGGAGCCTTTGCAATTGCGATTGCAGGCGAGGATTACGCAACTGTCGCGCAGTTAGAAGAAATTAGAGATCAATGCCAGCAGTACGCAGAACAAGCTGCTGCTTCAGCGGAGGAAGCAGAAGCTGCAGCAGGCGAGGCGGCAACGAGTGCAGGTGAAGCTACTGCATCGGCGACAGAGGCTACGGGAGCAGCAGCAGAAGCCACCGCTGCCGCAGGCGAAGCTAGTGCTTCTGCAGGAGCTGCAGGAATATCAGCTGGAGCAGCGGCCGGCTCAGCACTTGCTGCTGGGCTTTCAGCAGGTAGTGCATCAAGTTCGGCATCTGATGCTTCCTCGAGTGCCTCTGATGCCAGTCATTCTGCAAGCAGCGCAAGTGAATCGGCAACGAATGCATCTAACAGTGCTACCCAAGCTCAAACTTATTTAAATACCCTTTTAAATACCGGATTAACTCTCCAAGGAGATGTAACCGGTAGCGGGTTATTAAGTACGCCAATTGTTACGACATTTAAACCTAATCCGACATTTACTGGTAATGGCTCAATGACTATGCCTGCAGGTAACAGCATGCAAAGACCAACTACCCTAATCCCCGGAATGATCAGGTTTAATACTTCACTTTGATTTTATGGTAAAATTTATTAATTAATTACAAGAGATTTAAAATGACTGATAACTTATTAAATGACAAGAATCTAAAAGCACCGTTACCGACATCTACCGGAAAGCCGGAAATTACTGACGGCACAAACTGGTTTACCCTTGCTACTGAAAACTGGGTTTTAAACACCATAGGTAGCGTGCCTGCAACTTTGGCAGCAACGACTAGCAATTTAACGGCTACTTATGCTAATGGTACTAGTGGGGTGGGAGCTACTTTAACTAATTCAGGGACACAAGCAGCACTTGTTATTGATGGAGTTACTTTAGCTGCAGGTAACAGGGTTCTAGTTAAAGATCAGACAGCAGCCTTACAAAACGGAATATATACGGTAACTAATATTGGTTCTACTACAACTAACTGGGTATTAACAAGAGCTACCGACTTTGATTCCCCGTCCCAAATGGTCAGAGGTAAGACTATCGATGTAATTAGCGGAACAGTAAATGCCGTAACATCATGGATGCTTACCGGAGCCGTTGCAACTGTCGGGACAGATAGCATTACCTTTGCTAAATTAGCTCAAAGTGGTATTACAAATATTTTAGGAACTACGAATCAAGTAATTGTTACTATTACTAATGGAGTTGCAACGATAAGTCTTAGTTCTAACCCTGTATTGCCCGGCACTGCATCAGTTACCATTCCAACTGGAACAACCGTGCAGAGACCATCTACTCTAACTGCCGGAATGCTCAGATTTAACACCAGTCTCTAGGAGAGAAATAAAATAGGTTTAAATAATGAAGCTTGAGTTTTTTGACGGAAGTAGCTGGTATAACGTTGCAAGTGAAAATTTTGTAAACAATATAAATATTAATATCACAGGTGATATAACCGGCTCTGGAGTTTTAAGTAATTCACTCTCGGCAATTCTTGCATCGACCATAGGAAGAACAGGAAATCAAGTATTTAATTTTACAGGCTCTAATACTAGTTTTAATTATGATTTAACTATTCCAAATAGTGCTAATCAAACCATGAAACTCCGAATGAATAGGGCTAATACCGGTAATGGAGCCGGTTATGAGTTTCAGTTTTACGCACCGACAAATGGAGTAGATACTTTTACTTTTGGTTATAACTCCGGTAGTCAATTTGGTACTGTTTTTTCTTTAGCCAACAATTCTACAGTATTCAATTTTAATTCCTATCGTCTCTCGGGAATTACTAACCCTATTAATTCACAGGATGCAACAACCAAGATTTATGTAGATAATAAAATCTTTGATATTAATACGAATACCACCGGTCAATTAAATATTGACCGTTTAAACGGATATCCTGCAAATAGCTCCTTATTTTTAAATGGCAGTGGTACTTGGGAAAATCCTCGTCAGTTTACTACTAATGCATCAAACGTTACTAATGCCGGTGGTTTTATTGTCAATAATACTAATCCGGCAGCTGTAGCTGCAGGGCTTATCGTGCAGAACAACGGTACTATTAATGCAGAGTTTGGTTTCAATAATAGTACTAATGAAGCATATGCCTGGGCAGCTGGAACTGCCACGTTAAAATTCGGTACTGCCGGTGTCAAACGGATGGATATTGCCGGTAATAGTGGTAAAACTTCATTTTATGACCCTTCTTATAATTGCTATATTCGCCCTGCCAGTAATTATTTGGATATGAGAGGACTAAACGTCTATAACTCAATCACCTCAACTATTATAGAAACCAATGCCGGCGGTGAGACCTCTTCTATTGTCATGAACGGCGATTTTATGCAGTTTATCAATCCAATGGATACCCTTGGATTTATTTTTACTGATGAAGATAACTCAAGCATGAGCAGTTATGTAGCCTATATTAACAGCTCTGGACAAATCGTCCCTTGTTCTAAAGACAAAAAACATAGCATACGCAAGAAAGAACACAAAGATTATCTGCAAAGATTAAATAAGCTTAATATTTATTCTTACGGCCTAAAATATCCGATTAATAAAACCGACTCTACTAAAAAAAGAATGCGGAAACAGCTTAAAATGAATGAATTGCAAATAGGAGTCATAGCTGAAGAAGTAGCAGAGATTTTCGATAATGCTACTAACCTATATAAACCACTGGATTTATCAAAAAAAGAAAAACCGGCTCATATACCTTCGCTAGGTGTTAATTATAACACTATTCTTTGCTACGCAATTTTAGCCATTCAGGAGTTAACCGGGAAAGTAGATATTCTGGAACAGAAATTGAAAGGTTTATAACAATTTATTAATAATAATTAGGAGAATTAAAATGAATACAGCTTTAAAAGATATAAGTACCAACTTAAATGACTTAAAGTTAATTACCAGTACCCAAGTCGATCTATCCTATTTTAACAGCCTTGTAGGAGCGGTCTTTAGCGACCCAAGTATATATGCAAGTATCCAATCGGATGTCCAGTTCATTAATCAGATTGGCGGGCAGCTTTTTAACTATTTTACTGCTTCTGACCCAAATACTCAAAAAATATGGTATGTAGCATTAAAATCAGGTTTAAATCAGTCAATTGATGATGCTAATGATCTAATTAGTAAAATTCCGCTAGAAAACCCAAAAGGAGCTGATTTAACAACAGTTTTAAATATTTTTATAACTGATTGTCAGTCTATCCAAAAAATCATACCGCTTGATCAGAATCAAGTAGCGGGCGCATCACCAGAAGAATTGAATTGATCAATAGAAATTATGCAAGTAATACGTATCTTATCTTTAGATGGAGGTGGTATTAGAGGATTATTCTCTGCTACATTTCTAGAGAATTTTTGTAATGATGCCGGGATTAAAGGGAATGAATTATGGAAGTATTTTGATATTATTTGTGGAACAAGTATTGGCGGTATTCAAGGCTTGGCTTACTCACTTGGTCTATCTCCTACCGACGTCATTAATTTACTAACGACTAATGCAACAAGCATTTTTACTATTAGAGCAGGAGTGAACCCTTTGCAACCTCTTGGTCCGGCAGGGTCTGCTACTTTAGGTACTGTGCTGGCAGTTCCGGGAGTTGATCCTTATATCTACAATCAGCAACCTCTCCGAGATGCTTTAAGTCCTATTTTAGGGACTACTCGCATGTTTCAATTAAAAACTAATACTTTGATTACTGCTGTAGGGTTTCAAGGTGGAACCGGTCCTAGCACGGATAATGTTAATTTTCCATATGGTGATGTTACAAGTAGCCAGTATTATCAATTTTCTAATGTTTTAATTCCGGGTTTTACTACCGGACAAAATTATACTTGTATTGATGTTGCTATTGCAACAGGTGCAGCGCCGGTATTTTTTCGCCCAACTCTTATCCAAGGCATGCCTTCTGATACCTTCTTTATTGATGGCGGTTTGTATCAAAACAACCCAACTAGCCTTGGTTATGCATTCTCTAATATATTATTCCCGCAGAATGTTGCAACTTGCATTCTTTCAGTCGGTACCGGATATTCTGATCCTGATATCGAAATAACGACAACATCAGGTAACCTAAAAGTAGCCCCTAATAATGGACTCGGATTACTTGCTAATAGTTTGAATTTAACGTTAAATGGAGCAACGGATGCAGTAGAAATGCAATTTAACCTGATGTCTTTATATAAAGGCGCAACAAATAATCTATCTTACTACAGATTCCAACGTTTTCTTGCAGATCAGGAATTAAGTAAACTCGATAATCCAACACCGGAAGCTATAGCATATTTAAAATCTGAAGCAAACCTCCAATATGGACAGGATGCCATAAAGATACAGCAATTTATTCAAAAATGTAATTTTCAAAAATAATTACATTTATACGATTTTTAAGAGTTATAAGTACTTATATGTTATAATAAAAAAGAAAAAGGAAACATATGGCAGACTTATCAAATATTACCGCTTTAAGCGGTCTTACTATTACCAGTGATCAAACCACTGGAACTAATAATCCTAACGCTACCTTTGCCGTTAGCAATGTTACTACCGCTCAGAGAGATTTATTACAAAACGTTACTCCTTACGTAGTAAATGGAGTAACAGTTAGAATAAAGGAAGGAACTATCATTTTTAATATCAGCGTTGATAAATTACAAATGTTTAGAAATGGGGGTTGGGAAAGTGTTACAACAAATATAAGTACTGCTACCGGAGTTGGTTTATCTTCATCTCCTTTTTCCATTCCATCTGGCACGAGAGCTGCAGTTGAGGTAGCTGCTAATCAGGTAAACGGGTTTATATATAATGATACAACCAATAACCAGGTCAGAGGATATATTAATACCCAGTGGATGACTCTATTTACGGTTGCTACTACTGCTACCGGAGTCGGTCTTACTAACGGAGCACCTTTTGTATATCCGTCCGGGCCAAGGGGAAACGTTGAAGTAGCTGCCAACCAAGTCAATGGGTTCACTTATTTTGATGTTACCAACACAGTCCTTAGAACCTATAAAAATGCCTGGCAGACAATTACCTCAGCTTAAAAAGTTAAAAAGCTTATTAGTAAATGAACTATACTACTCTCTTTAACCAGATAATAGCTTATGCCAATAGAGGTGGTAGCATTGAATTTGCCGCCTCTATTCCCTATTTTATTGAGATGGGACAGCAGAAAATCTGGAAGGAGCTAAATACCACAGGTTTTCAAAAAACTACACAGCTTAAAAAGTTTCAGGTAAATAATGCCACTATTGAAAAGCCTGCCGATTGGCAGGAAACCATCTCAATAATTTATGGTTCGGAAGATAACTTTTTTATCAATAACGTTGTCCTGTTTCCTAGAAGTTACGAGTTCTGTATAAATTACTGGCCAAATGTTAATTTAAGCGACGCGGCTAATCCTCCCCTGTTTTACTCAGATTATCAGCCAGGACAGGAAAATGTAAGTCCTTATAAGTATTATCTGATCGTTCCAACTCCGGATAAAGCATATAATTACCAAATAACTTACATAGGAAGACCTAATTTAATTACAAATGAGAATCAAACAAACATACTAACAGACTATTACCCTGATCTTCTATTTTATGCCGCCTTTTTAGAGGCTCTTATTTATTTAAAAGATGATCAGAGAATGCCTGTCTATACAAAATTATATCAGGAAAGCTTAACGTCTGCTAATAATTTGACCAAAGATCGTTACATCGATCGCAGTGTAAAAAGAGATATAGGGTAATTTATGGCTACGCAAAAACAGATGTTTCCTATTATCTATAAACCGGGAATACTACGTGATGGTTCTCCTTTTCAAGGAAGTTACTGCACCAAGGGCCAATGGGTCAGATTTTTTAGAGGCTGGCCTCAGAATATTGGCGGAATGAAAAATTATGTACTATATCTGCAAACTGTACCTGAACTGCTACCACCTAGCTCTACTCCAACTGCAGCTCTTATATACTATGATAGTGATGGAAATAAACACATTTTAGTTGGAGTTTCCCTTGTTACTCAGCAACATAAATATAGCGTAATAGATGCTACTTATAACAATATTGGTGGTCAAACCTTAACTTATTTTAAGAAGTTTACTAATCCTACCAATACCTTGACACAATTTGTTGTAGTCATAAGCATTATTAATAATGTTAAAACAGAGTTAATATTGTGTTTAGGGATGAAAAACTACTTAGATATTAATAGCAACGAAGCAGTTTCTACTATCTTGGCAAAGAAAGATACCGGTGAGTTCTGGACAGTAAAATTTAAAGCAGATCCGGTTAAAAACCAAAATGAAGAATTTAAACAACCTATACCTACAGAAGATAATTTTATTTTTAAAGAAGCAACAGGAGGAATGCTTTACGTTGGAAACAGATTATTTTATTACGGCAACAATGGGCTTGTTAGATGGTCTTCAGCATCACAAGAAAAATTAAATAAAAAAACAAACATAACCTGCCCATTCCTGTTTTTTGAAGATAAATATTCCATCAATATTAGCACCGATAAAGTAATCTACGGCGCAGAATGGAGAGGAGGAGCAAACTCGCCGACAATAATCTTCTGGACACTCGGCTCTGTTGTTCTTATTACCAATACTACAGGTAGCAATAATCAGATTATTGATGATCCTGATGACCTTTCTTTTAGTAGAAAGGTATTATCAAGAGATAGCTCCATTTTATCTTCAAATAGCGTAGTTGAATATGACGGAATATTCTACTGGCCTGGAACGCAAAGGTTTTTTGTATTCAACGGCGTAGTGCTTCCGCTTGAGAATAATCTCAATCGTCAGACCTTTTTTGATACTATTGATATGAGTAAGCGTCAGAGAGTCTTTGGTGTCAAAAACGTAAGCAGAGATGAAATATGGTGGTTCTACCCTGAAAAGGGGAAAGATGCTAATGTTGGATGCACCAGAGCCGTTATTTACAATGTTGTAGATAATACCTGGTATGATACGGATATAGAAAGGGCAGCGGGTTATTTCGATAATACCGGCGGTAATATGTACACTGTAGGAAAGAACTTAAGTCCTTACGAAGGTGATAATAACAGTTATGTCTGGCAACATGAAGTCGGAAACGATCAGGTCAATCTTTATAAGGAAGTAGAAGAGCAGGTTAAACCCATCCCATCCTTCTTTACCACACCTATAATTTCTTATGCTACCTTTAACCCACAAAAACAGGTAGCAGGAATTGATTACAACATAGGTATAGAGAGAATAGAGCCTAATATTGTAGGTACAAAAAAGATAAAGATGACTGTTAGTATCAATACGTATGAATATCCCGCAAGTGCTCCTGTAACAGCCACTTATGACCTTACTATTGATGGAGAAGAAAATTCTATTAGACCTGCTATTAATGAACGCAAACAAGGAAGAAACATTAATTTTACTTTCAAATCAGAAGGTATCGGTTCTGGTTATCAGATGGGAACTACCTTTGTTTTAGCTGAAATAGATGATGGTAGACCATGATTAGCGTTTATCCTAAATATATTAGCATTAAATACTGGGCAGCTACGGTCTGCGATGATTACTCGGATTTTCCTCTTCCTGTACTTCATGATGAAACGAAATGGGCAGCATGGGCGCAAGACTTAATCAGTATCGAACCGTTTATGATTGCCGGAGTACCAAGTCCCTATAAAGACGTTCGTAAAAAGGATGGAGAGCTTGCTTTTAAAAACTGGGAAGAATGGGCAAAAAAAGCCTATCTGGTTATGCTATCTGATCCAGAATAAACTACGATTTTTTAAGACTACAAGTGTTCTGTGGTATAATAAAAAAGAAAAAAGTGAGCAGATCAATAATTGTGGCTCTAGACCTTGGTACTACTACCGGCTGGGCTACCTGCGATTTATCTGGTAACATAACTTCTGGGACTACTAGCTTTAAAACCGGTAGGTTTGAAGGCGGCGGCATGCCTTTTTTACGTTTTAAACGATGGCTTACCGATTTAAAGGCAACTTTAGGGAATATTGATGCGATCTATTTTGAGGAAGTAAGAGCCCATAAAGGAGTAGACGCCGCCCATAAATACGGAGGATTCGTTGCTCACCTGACCAGCTGGTGCGAACATCACCGGATACCCTACAGCGGCATACCTGTTGGAACGATAAAGAAGCATATTACAGGCAAAGGAAATGCTCCCAAGGAATCCGTAATAACAGCTGTTAAAAACAAGGGTTTTGCTCCGGTTGACGATAATGAGGCCGATAGTCTTGCCCTACTTGATTTTGTACTAAATTACCAAGAGAAAATTGAAGGTTAATTTTATTTAACTGATAATAATCTGGATTGCCTATTTCCTAAGCGTTACCGGTAAAGCCTTAAAAAACTAACCTTTAGCAAAGATAATATACAAAGTTATCAAGATTTTTGTGGATAAATTAATCTATGATCTTAACGTTGATAGCAAATACTTTTTCCTTTTTAGTAGCTAGCTCATACTCTACTTTCTGATTCTTTGTTATCTTTTCTATACCTGATGTTTTAAGATCATTCTGATGAACAAAAACATCCTTTGAACCATCATCAGGTTTAATAAATCCATACTTGCCTTCGGTAGAATAAAATTTAACAACACCTCTTTTCATGAACACAATCCAAAGTTATTAAATATTCAACTTAAAATAACAGATTTAACGTGTACTTAAAAGCATTTTTGGTTATTCTGGTAGGTTATTCATCTCCTGCAAATTTTTATTTAAAGCTATAGCTGGGTATCCGGTAATTTCTTTAATGCGATGATTTAAAGCGGTACTAGTTGCAAGGTTATTAGGATTTTCCGCTAATTTTAAGGCTAAATCCAAAAACTTTTTATCAGTTAATAACCTGCTCGCACCATATCCCCCGCCAAGAAGCTTGGCGGTTATAATAGGATCATAAAACAATCCAAAAATTGCCGCACTAATCCCACCGGTAGTAGCCGTCCCTGATGGATTAGGAATATTTTTACTTTTTATAGCCATAGCTTTAGCAACAGTACCTAATTTCTGTATTTTTTTAAAAACTTCAGGCGTAAGCTGTTTTCTAATAGATACACTATTTTTAGGATTGTTTATTGCTTTAGCAAGAGCGTTGTAAGATAGACTTTCAGTAGCGTAATTCGTAGCTTTATGGCCGAGTATATTTTCCAGTTTTTCTCTTCTAGCTACATCCCCGTATAATTTATCGGCTTCCTTAAAAGCATCATACCACTCGGGGTTACTCTTGCCGTACTCCTGGATATCCCGTGAAATCGCTTTTTGTATTTTCTTAAGCTGATTTTTAACTCCCGCGTCTGTATCCCATTTTATGATCGAATTCAGGCTCTTTTTAGTCCCAACCAGTTTATTAACGTCATATTCTTGCAGTGGTAACTTTATAGGACCATACTGACTGACTATCTTTGATGCCGGTTCAATCTCATTTTTAATAGTTTCAAGTGACTGCAGGAGGCTTTTTTCATCATGGGAAAGAATAGCCGTATTTATCTTAATATCATCAATTACCTTTTTAAGATTAACCGGTAATACTTTTGCCTCCTGTGGTAATGAAGTCGCTACTTTATTATATAAACTGGCAATATGACCTTCTATTTCAGGAGTCCTTGACGGACCAATTTCATCTAAAATATCACTTAATACTTTTTGTGTCTGTTCTTCGGCAAGTGCATATTTATTTTTTAACTTATTACCAAAAATGGGAGCTTTCCCCACGTACTGATCAGCTAAGGCCGTTAATTTAGAATCGGTAACTGCCGCAGCCGGTAAATCTATGCCTAAATCTCTTGCTGCCCTCGCTGCTTCAATATTCATACTCTTAGGCGTTAACCCCATAATTTTCATTGGTATTTTTGCGAGCGTTTGGCGAGGTTTTGTAAAGTTATTTAACAGACTTTTACTTTTAATAATAGCGGTAGGAGTAGCAACGCTAGATATCAGATCAGCATATAACGGATCAACTCCTGCTTCCTGCATTACTCCAGACCCTGCCCCTATGCTACTGCCCGTTCCTACATCTTTGGCAAATTTGGTTAATAAAGATTTACCACCCCCTCGAATTGCACTTCCGGCAGCATTTAACGAAGCGCCGGTTGGAAGAGGCATACTTGCTGTAGCTCCTCCAAATTCTCCGGCTTTATATAGAATATTCCCTAAACTATCATTCTCCTTAGGTTTCATGGCATCCAAAGCCTCAAGTCCTCTACTTGCTGACTTAGCTATGAATTCTGCGGACTCTGGCAGGATTGGAGCAACAACTCCGGGTGCTACCTCTATAACACCTGCCCCGAATTGATCTGCTCCTTCCGCTAACCCGCTTCTCATAAAACCTGATAATGCCCCCTTGCCGAATTGTGAAGCCCTATCAAGAAAAGACGGCGAGTTTTCTTTTGCTACAGCTTTAGGACTCCGGTATTTATCAAATACACCACTTCTTTGGCTCGGTAATTGATCTCTATCTATATTTTTAGGAGCTTTATACTTATCAAATTTACTCATTGACTACCTGCAAACCGTCATTATCTATGGCATCTTGCACCCAATCTTTATGAACCCAATCTTTTGTACCTGTTATTGGATCAAGCATTAAAACTCTATCGCCGCCGTTAGTGCTCTTATCCCCTTCATCAGCACTTATACCGAGCATAGCTCTTAAATCATTAATAACGTTTAAATTTGTTGCCATATCATTATCAGGCGATATCGTTGGTATGTGTTTAAATTCTTCCTGATTGGTGTATTTAAAAGCTTTATTCAATTTCCCGCGTAATACCTCACCTATTGCCCAAATCTTTGCCTGATCCGGACTATATTCCTGATTACTGAATTTTGATCGGAAGTTTTTTGCCAAGAGCGACCTCTCCCCTTCAGAGCCAAGATTCGTAACCGTATTTTCTGCATGAGTCAGCATTCCTTTCAACTCGTTCAAAGTTTCCTGCTTTTCTTGTTCTTCTTTACTTTTCTTAAAATTATCTAGTAAATTTTTGCTGCCCCCTTTTTCCCTTTTGAAGTTATCCAATAAATTATGATGTCTCTTAGTCTCCTCCAATTGCCTCTCTTGGAATTTACGATGCCAGGCTTTGTCTTCTCGAGCGTCCGCTAAAGCTTGCTCTGCTCTTTGATGTTGCAGAACTTGATTAGCCAAACGCTCATTTTCAGCAATTGCAGCATCCTCGCTAGTATTATAAGCCGAGAGTGCTGGATTCATTGCCCGCCCTATTACCCCTAAATTATTCTTAAAACCACGTTGCACAGGCTCGGTTGCTAAACCATTACCAAGAGCAAGTAACGCATTATTTATCGCTCTATGCTGCTGATCCCTGCTCATCCCTAAATTATTCCTTGAGCTGATAATTGCTTTTGCTATTCCCTCATCAAAAGGATTCTTTCTTTCCGGCAAAGCTTGCATGCGATTTAATATTTCTTCTTCCATAATCATAATTAAATTAAATTAGCATATTTTTTCCAGTAAGACATACTATCTAATATGTTCTGTATCCTTGGTTGCAATACGGCTATTCTAGCTTTATCTCTATCATAATTATGATAATCAAGACCAAAATGATACATGAGGTTAAATCTTTGTTGTACTTTTGCTAGTTCATCTTGTTGCCTTTTTAATTCAATATCTTTTTGTTTTAATTTGCTTTCAGCTAAAGCTTTTCTTTTAAGCAAAGCTTGTCTATTTTCTTCCGCTATTTTTAATTCCTGATCTTTCCTAATTTGAGCTTGCTTATTTTCTTCTGCTATTCTTAATACTCGCTGCTTTTCTTCCTCTTTACGTCTTACCTCATCTTCTCTCTTTTTTTGAATCTTAGTATTTTCAAAATCAGCATAATTCTTGATACCTCCCATATCCTGATTTAAATTACTCTCAAGCTCCGTTTCACTATGACTTACCGGTACAGTTTGTGCATATTGTGCAAGTGCATGAATATTAGGCCTTAAAGACGGCGTATAAACAGAAGGGTTACTACTTACATTCGGATTAGCAAAAATACTGCTGATTTCTGGGCTTACGTTGTATTTGACAATATCACTACCTGATCCCCCAGGCCATTCCTGATTCCTCTCTTCTTCAAATCGCTCCCGTTTCTGATTTAATTCATCCTGTGCATTTAGCCATTTGTCTACTCCGAGCTGGTTCATTCCGCTAATCTTGCCAAGTACATCCTGATATTCGGACAATCCTTGCTGACCTAAACTATTTAACTGGTTTAAATCATTCATGTCGCTTTTATTTAAACTGCTCATTCTTCCTCTGAGTACATCCTGAAGTAAATTGTTTCTATTACCAAAACGGCTTTTAGCAATTCTATTAATAGCATCCTCGGTTTGTGATAAATGTGATTGTGATCCATAAGTACCCTTTCGCTCATGATCCATACTGATTCTGGCTTTCTCTGCTTTTAAAAGACGTTTGGTATCAGAATCAAGTTTATCTACTTGCGGATCATAAATCGTAGGTAAATCGCCTATAGCTCGCGAGCCAACATTCTCTCGCCCCATTAACGAGCCATAAAGCTTATCTCTTGCTTCCCTTGATGAATCATTATAATCATGGCTCAAATCTCCAAGTAAGCGATGCGATACCGCTAATTCTTCAGGCACATTAGCTAGCTGCTGACCACTGTAAGTAGGAGTCGGGCTATTATAAAGATTTAGCCCCTTTTCAAGCACTTTGATGCCGGCCGCTTCACCATAAGGCCCCATGTTATCAGGATTACCCCCGCTATTTACTATATTGTATAACGCCTTCATCTTTTGCTTTGGAGCATTTAATTCCGCGTAGTACTTGTTCTTATCTTCAGAATTTGCCAAATGTGAGTATATATGCTGCTGATTGCCGAATTGCCCCAGCATATTAGTAAGTCCTGCCCTCTTTGCCTTTTCGCTATTACCAAGAGCATTTAAACTATTGCCAAGTCCGGAATTATATTCAGAATCAAGGCTCTGTGCATCGTTACTTAAAGCATCTATACCGACGCGTGATAATGGAAGCCCCTTATTTAGATTCTTATCAAATTTATTATAAAACCCCGATTGTCTGCTATTAGTCCTATCTCCAAACTGCTTTCCCATCATCCTCCATCCGGTATTACCCACCCCTCTTTGACCTGATGAGAGTATATCCAGTAAAGAGGTCTTTTGCCCTTCATTAAAACCTTGCGGAGTTCTATTAAAAACGCTGTTTGCCTCCACCGAGTAAGGAGCGGGGTTACTCGCAAACTGATCTTCTAAAGCACGTTTCCTCTGTGTTAAAGCAGACATCGGAACGCTAGTCTTTCCCCTATATACAGGTGTAGGGTTAGCTACCATTCGCCCTACATCACGATTAATAACGGCTAAGGCTTGTTCTCTTAGGTCATTTAAGTTTTGTGTTTTCATATTATCCTCTTAAATAACTCTCTAAAGATTTTGCACGCGGAGGAAGATTTACTTTTCCTCCTCTCTTATGCCGGCGGATATTTTCACGGAATATGTCGAGCTTACGTGCACCAGCTGCATTATTACCATCACCTAAATCAGACACTGTTGATGCGTCAAATACATATTCGCCGTCGCTAAGCTTTGCATCAATCAAATCATCTTGCCCCCCACTATCACCACTTAAATAACTTATAGGGCTTGTCGGATAATAAGTCTCTTCCATCAGATAAGCATAAGGACTGCGTGCGCTCCCGCCGCCTTTCATTCTAATAGGCCTACCATCATCATCCGTATACTCAAGCCAGCGACCGGTTCTTGCAAACTCTTCAGGAGATACGACACGCCTGTGAACAGAACCCATATTCTTTATATCTTCTTCTAACTGCTTGTTTTTTCGCTTTTTTTCTAAATCGGCACGTGCAGTTTCCAGAGCTTCGTCAGCTTCAACTTCTGCAATGGTCCTCCGACTTGCGTTTCTATACCTTCTCTCTTCTTCTGCTATTTTCTCTGGGCTTTTTGGCTTCTGCCGACCAGCATATTGAGCCGCTACTGTTCCAAGTGTTAGTAAATTCCCTGGCTCGGTTAAATAGTCTTTGGCATTATCACCAAACTTTTCTAGAAAACCCCTGTTATCTACATAAGGGTAGCCTGGATATTGCATTTGAGGATATTGTCCATAGCCAGCAGGTAGTCCTCCTATACCAGAAGAAAGTGCTGTTGCAGCACTAACTCCACCACTTACATAAGGATTACTTCCTCCAAGACCAAATAATCCACTACTACCTGAACCACCAAGACCGAGGGAAGGCAATATTGCATTAGTAGTACCGTAATTACTAAGGCTAGAGCCAAGAGCTGTTGCTCCAAGCTTACTTGCTCCCCATCCAAGCCCTGATGCCATAGATGGAAGAGCTGCACCCATACCTGCTCCTTTTAAAGCTCCGCCGAGTGCACTTTTACCTCTTACTGCGTGCTGTGCTCCCTGACCAATAGCGCCGCCAATAATACCTCCTATTCCAGGCGCAATCATGTTACCGATAACTGCTCCTGCTCCACCTCCTATTACACTTCTTATTGCCTTCCATGGTTTTTTCCAAAAACTGTACTCACGAAGTCCGGTAGCAGGATTTATCGTACCGCTACCACCTAAACTTTTTAATATTTGTGCTTCAATAGGATTAATATGGGCAAGCTCAGTATCGCCGTTCCTTCCATATCTTCGAATCAGATCGGCAAGCTTCGGTAAGTCCTCATCACCAACAGAGCCTCCTTCTTTAAAGGAATATTGCGCTCCTGTATTATCATAAGCATTACTGTAAGACATATTGGGATCACCATACCCTCCATCTTCATAACGAGAATCAGGCATTTGATTATCGCCATCAGAAGCTAGGTTATAAGGATCAGAACTGTTATAAGGATAGTTGTAGGTATTTAAATATGGATCGTAATTTTGCATTCTTGCCTCTAGTCTATAACAAAATAAAAGCTTTATTTTTATTATAGCAGAAACAATCTTAATCCATGTTTTTTCATAAAAAGGAAAAAGGAGCTAAAAACCTTAGCTCCTCTAAAAACAGAAAAAAATGAGTAATTGTTTGTTCACGTTAACATATTTTAATAAGCAAATCTAGATGTATTTTCTAAACTTATGCCGCCTCTGGGCTTAGCGAATAATTATACTGCTTGTTAATCCATTCAATACAGGATAGTTGCCTTTCCTCCCCTAAATCAGCGATGCTTTCAACACCAGCTTTGCTACACCACTTATTTATTATCTCGCTTGATACATTATGCAGTTTAATAAGTTCTATTAATTCGGCTAGAGTTTCGCTCGGCTCTAGGTTTTTGACCTCTTCTTCCTGATGAGATAATACAGAATCAAGCTTGCTACTTATGCTAGCAGATTTTGGCGTGATATTTTTAACTTCCATTTCAAGATCGTTAAAATTCTTGCCTTCCATTTCCTCAGCTGTCGGATGCTGACTTACTATCTCAGGAAAAGCCTTACGCAAGGCCTGTGCCTCGGCACATTTGGCTAGCTGTCCATATGGTCTTTTTCGCCACATAGTATTAGGTGTCAGTTCGTCTTTTTTAGAAGCATAGTTTTCTAACCAGTATTCTTTCGCAGTAAATTCAACAATAGTATTATTTACCAGTTTTTTAACTGTTACCTTACACCATTTTGGATAGGTAATTTCTACTCCTCCTAAATTACATGTTACATCTTCGCCAAATTCAGGCTCGCTTACACCAGCATATTGATTACTACGTGCCGCCTGTATTCTATATAAGCCAATACCTGCCATAACCACGTCCTTGTATTCGTATTTGCCTGTAACGGCATTTTTTACACTCATCGGGACAATATGAACTGGCTTTTGCATAGGGTCTAATTTTGCTGCCTTGCAATAATCAAGAACCATTTTTATACTTTCATCCTTAGCACCAGTATATAAGCTGTTTTTTAATGCTGACCATATATGCTGGTCAATTTCATTGCTGGTATTAACTGCTACTATGTTATTCATGGTTTCCCCTCTTGTTTAAATGTTTTTATATTTTATTATTAGCCGGTAACGTTTCTTTAACCTTTCTAGAAAATCAGGTTCTGCTCCTTTATTTCCTCTTTCCAGATCACTAATCCTTGATGGATAAGTATGCATATATTCTGCTATTTTAGGTATTGCTATACCAGCTTCCTTACGCATTTGTTTTAGTTCCTCTCTTTCTTCCTTTGTCAGTACCGGATATTTTCTCGTCATCATTTAATTAAAAACATTCTTGATTGCTTAGCATGACTAGTATACTTCAAATACAGGTCTTTTGCCTCATCTTTGAATCTTTTTAAGTCAAAAAATGACCTTGGAGTAGTATTTTTCCATGTAGCTATTACGTTCCCCTGATTATCAATTAGCACATCGTAATCCCGCATAAATTCTTGAATTTCGGTTTTTAATTTCTCAATGGTATCAGCTATCCGTATTTCTTCCTTCTTTAAGCTTTTAAGTTGTTCCAGTTTTTCCATGATGTTACTTTCTGCTACAATCTCTTGATAATTACTTTGCGGGAATAAGTTAAATGTATCCCTAGTATTAACACACTTAGGCGGTATCCTTTTTTCTATATGGTTGGACCAGAAATTACAGGCTATTTTAATTAGCTTATCTTCTAGTTCTCTGTTTCTTTCATACGTATAAATTCTAAAATCTTGACCGCCGATTAAAACTGCTATATCAACTTTTGAAACGTCACAGATAGCAGCATAGTAAGCTACTTGTATCAGATATGGCTCAGGGATTTGGTCAGTGCCTGAGTCTCCCCATTCCTTACCCTTAGTAAAACCAGCTGTCTTACATTCTAAAATATGTTTCGTATTCATTTCACTTTTAAAAGGATGAAGATCATATGCCCACCGATCAATATTAGCTCCTAAAAACTTATACTCGGAATGATAAATTGGACCATCTGCTATTTTTAAAAAATGACCAGTATCTTCGCTGTAAGCCTTAGCAACAACATCCTCCAAGAGATTACCCCAACGCATCGCAGCATTAGTATCTTCGCTTATATTATCGCTGGTTTTATCAAGATATACATCAAGAGCTGTTCTATATGGACTTAACCCACAGATAGCAGCTAGATCAGTTCCTCCCAAATAATTCTTACGTTCTCTTAACCATTCTTGCTTGTTTTTCATATTAATAACTTTATTTCTTTATTATTATAAATAACGCTTTATTTCTTCAAGCTGACCTAGTACCTTCTGTGGATCAAACAGTAAATGATCTTTTGCTACTGCCTGTCGTTCCAAAAATGAAACTACCAAGATACAAAATTCTCTCGGTACTACCACAAATTCATCGTCAGTCTTTGATTTTAACCACATTGATAAACTGTGAGTAGAAATATCACCAACCATGCCCCAGAGAAGATTAGAGATTTCCTCCCGTGGAATAAAACGATCTTTTACAGTAAGCATTTTATACCTCCACTCCTCTAGTTAGCGAAAAGTAAGAGCGTAATTCCTGATCAGCCGTGTAAGCATTATACTCTGCCTCATCTATTGCCTGCTCTAGAGCTACCGGGTCGTATTCGCTAGTATCCCAGTCAACACAGTAATCGTTTGCTTTCTCAAGTAAATACTCGTATTTATCAATATCAAGCATTAACCTATAATAGTCATCGCCGTAGATTTTATATGGGATGTTATAGAGACTTGCTCTCTCTATCTGCTCCTCTATAAATGCTTCTCTTACCCTTATACCAATTCTGGCAAATGTTTCTTTAGCAGAATCAGATAATTCTAAGCTTTCAGTTTTAGCTTCATGAAATTTGGGTGTTTCTGCTATATTAGCAGGTAATGCTTGGGCAGACCGTTGCTTGAAGATTTCGTTAGCTTCTCTGGCCGCTTCAAGGTTTGAAAATACCTGCATTGCCTCCCTTGGCATAAGTAAATTCTTTATTAAAGCTTCTTTTGCCTTAGCAACGCTGATTTCTTCTAGACTAGTCATGGTAGAATCCAATAATTCATGGCTTATTAATTCTATTCTACCATGATTTACCGAATTATTGATTTTCTCGTGATTTTTTGATTCTGAATAACTACCTTGACATAATGGTAGCGTTAAGATATTTTGCATATATCCTCCATTGATGGATAAAGTGATTAAAAGTAAGAATTATTAAGTCAATCAAACCGTTTGATTCTTACGACATATAAGGTTCTTAAAACGTCTTAAGTTTGCAGCTTAAGGCGTTTTTTTTATGCCTTATGATATCAATATAGAAAGAATAAATAAAATTGTCAACTAAAAAATTTTAATTTTTGCAATTTATTTTTTAGTTAAACTTTTGCTTGTTTTATATGTTTCTATGAGTTCTTGGAGTTTTCTTTTCTTTGCATAATATACATAAATTCTGTTTTTTTCACGATTAACAAAACCACGATCCATTAAATGTTTTAAATGAATATTAGCTGCTTGCCGAGATATGTTGCTAGAATTTTTTATTGTTTCTGCTGTAACCCCGCCTTTGTCATCAAAGACTAATATATACTTTAATATTTCTTTTTGCCCTTTAGATAAAAATCCTGTGAAATCTATAGCCTGATTACATAAATTTATATTATCCATAATATTAAACTCTTTTCTCATATTAAACAAAAGCGTTGACTTTTTCTTGTATATATAATTATGTATATAGGGTAACAAGTTTTAATTTTAAAGATAGAGGAAAATTGTGAAATAGAATATTTTAGATAGGACAGAGCGTTTATTTTTAAAGAAAAACACACAAAAAACTTCTAACCTTTACCAGTTAGAAGAATATAAGAGTATTACTTATTAGTCAAGTTTTTTCTTTAAAAATTACAAATAATAACAATTTTTAAAGAATTATGACAAAATTACAAATAGAAACGGAATCATACCCAGATCAACTGTGTAAACTCTATTCTTTCAAGGAAGAAAAAGCACGTTATAGAAAAACGTATATGAATTGGGATAAAATAAAAAGAGCTAATAGTAATGCTATTCGTAAAAAAGCAAAATATTTAAGCAAAGATGCTCAAGCTATTCTTGCTCCAGTTATACAAAGATTAAAAAAAGGCGAGTGTGTATTTCTTAATCACAAGTATATTTCTACCATCACCTTATGCGGAAGAAAACAAAATACAAGGATTATAAAACAGTTAGAATCCGTCTTAAATATTACTTATCATAATTCTATTACTGTTGATGGCAAAAACTATCGTTACAGTTATGAATTTAATTTTAAACACCATACAATTCAAGAGACCGAAAAACAGCTAAATAGTGCATTCATTAAACATTCTGTCGGGACATCTAAGCCCCAACAAAACGCTTCTCTCTATATATATAAAGAAAATAAAGATATTGAAGATATAGATCTAGAATCTAATTTTTCACAAAATTCTAAAAGTTTTATTTGCCTTAAAAAAAGTGTTAAATTTAAAAAACGATTTTCTAATAAGCGGAAAAAATCGACTAATGCCGAGCGTAAAGCAAGAATTTATCGTTTTAACCAGTACAAAGAGCCGCAATTATTAAGCCATCACTACCCATTGATAAAAGAGGACTGCACTAAATTACAAAGCCTGTCAGGGCGAGATTTTAGCCTAAATGCCATGAATGAAATACTCCTTGATATGTCAAAACGGAAAGATAACAGGTTTTGCTCGAAATCCCAGTTTATGGCATATTTCGGCAAGTGTCTGATGTTTGAGATGCGGGATGCTGTCAAAACTAGCAATGATAATTTCCGCATAAAAGCTAATATTTCCAAGGAAAAAATAGCAGAACCCAAGATAATCAGCGGAATTGAGGAAGTGGCATATGATTTAAAAAACAGAACCACTGACGGTTTTCAGCTATTATCAGTTGCTGTTGAGAATTTGTTAGTCAAAGGTAAGGCAATCATGGAATAACTGCCTTACCTACCTGAAAGTTGCCTACACTAAATCATGGGAATTTATACTGTAACATGATTTTAAAATTTTCCCAATAGAAAAGTGATCGCAAAACTACGATCACTTTAACTGACTTTAGACTTATTTAGAGAAGAAGAGTACACCAACGTGTGATCAATAAATAAATTTGATCAAGTGTCATAATACTAATTGAGGGTTAAAAGGCAAGTGATTAATGTATAAATGTATTTTTTAACAAAATACCTACAATCAACAAACCAATAGCCATGATCCATTTTATATTGGTATTAACTGATTCTATTTTTGAATCGAGTTTTGTAATAGCAATATCTAAGTCTTGCTTAGTCACTAGTTCATTATTTTGGTTATTAATTGTTTCTACTATAACCTCGGCTTGTTCTTCGGTAAAGCCATGTTGTATAAACTTTTTTACTGTAGCATGTGTATTAATAAGTGCCATATTATTTATCTTTTAATTTATCTTAGAACTAGAAACCAAAAATTTTATTATGAGTTTCCTTTAAATTATTAATTTAAAGAAGCGAGGCAAATATACATCAGAAAGACAAAAAAATCAAAGATGATGTAAAGTATATTGTACATAATAAATTAAAAAGCATCTTTAATAAAGATCAATAAATTATTTATAATAATAGTAGATTATCATTAATTAGTTTTTAATTATGGATTATTTAGAACCTTGCCAATATTCCACCAGATTATTAGAGAAGTTAAAGTTATTAGATAATAAAAACGTACTGGATTTTGATTTGATCAATAAGGCTATTTATTGGGCTAAGAAGTATCACGGTGACCAAAAACGAAAGAGTGGTGAGGCTTATTACACCCATCCGCTAGAAGTTGCTTATATGATATCTGAGCATAACCTAAAAACTGATGTAATAGTAGCTAGTATATTACACGATATAGTAGAGGATACCGAAGTTACTGTAGGAATGATTATTGATAATTTTAGCTGGCGAATAGCTGAAATGGTTGATAGGCTTACTCGTGATAGGCCTGATGGAACGAAGTTAAGTGTATCAGAAATAATCACCAATGCTTATCAAAAACAAGATAAAGAAGTATTATTAATTAAGTTAATTGATAGATTGCATAATATGCAGACTATTGGAGTAAAGACTCCAGAAAAGAAAGAAAAAATTTGTAAAGAAACCATAAATGAAATGTTGGTTGTCTGTTTTTACCTCAACAACAAATATCTTGCAGACAAATTACATGATCTCGGATTAACATTACTTAATCAATTTACACAACAGGAATTTTCATATCTGAAGAATAATAACACTTATCCTCAATTTCTAGTCGCCTAAAAAAGTTTAAGGCAAAGAAATAACCTATATTAACTGGAATTAATAAAATTAAAAGGCCTGTGTGACTAAAAAATTTAAAAAGATAAATAGTTCCAAAAGCAGTAATACAGTATGTCACAGCCTTTGCTATAGCAAACGTGAAAGTAGAATGAGTAAATCTTCGTAAAATTGGAAAATACTTAAAAATAACAGGATTTGCTGGAAAAGCTGTACATCCCAATAAAAGACTTAAAGTTTGTATAATAAATAATTCTAACTCGGAATTAACTACGTTTAATAAAAATGGGAAAGATACCATAAGCGGTACAAACAATATAAATTTAAATTTTAGAATTTTTATAGGATGAAATTTAAATACTAATATGGTTAATAATATTGAATTTAATAGATTAATTCCTGATAAAATAAAGTTGTGTTCAATAATATCAACCGAAGTTAAACCAAATGATTTTAAAATATCTGAACAATAAATATAATTGATATAAAAATAAATTGGCGAAGTACACTCCATAATAAAGTAGGATAAAATAACACGCTTATCAGTTTTGTGAAGCCAAATTAAATTTTTACTTATATTTCCTTTATCTAAGTTAATTTTATTAAATGCATTTTTTAACTTATTTTGAGCATCAACAAAATCTCTAGATTCCCTAAGTGTGGTTCTTGCTACTACTCCAATTAAGGCAATTCCTGTTCCAAACCAAAAAGCCATACGCCAATTAAAATTTAATGAAGTAGATAATGTTGCAATTCCAAGAGCCGCAAAACCACCTAAAGCACTAAAAACTATTATGATACAAACCATTGGATATACAACAGGTGGTTTAAAACTTTCAAGTAAGTAAATTTCTGCTCCTATAATTTCGCTTAAAGAAGATAAACCCTGTAGTATTCTACACACTGTTACTACCCAAGATGCTGCTATACCTATTTGAGCATAGGTTGGAACATTTGCCATTATTATACAGGATAGTGCCATAATACCTGTTGAAATAATAATAGTAGCTTTTCTTCCTATGTTATCACCTATATATCCTAATAATAAAGCTCCAAAAGGTCTTAAAATGTATGTTGAACAAAAAGCAAATGCTGAAAGTAGGGAAGCTGTAAAAGGGTCTGTTTTAGGGAAAAATAACTCATTAAGAAGTACTGCCATATGAACATAAAGCATTAAATCAAAATATTCAAGGAACGTGCCTATTGACAATAAACCAACAACTTCTTTTTGTTCTCTGGTAAGTCTTTTTTGCTCTACTACTTCCATATACAATAATACTAATTAGTAATTTTGATTTAAGCATTATCAGCAGAGATATTACAACAGGTATGTTTAAAAATTTTGCCTATTTTCTGTCTTGGTAACAAATAATCAACAAAATATTATCTCTCCTAAAATTAGGTAATACCCCTGTTATGTATATATACAGTGGTATATACGATTTTGGCGAGAGCATTTTTCAAAAAATATCTGATACTATCAATTTTTAAATAATAGAAGGTTAGTAGTCATAATCTATTTTAAAAGCTAAATATAATTATTAAAAATTGGTTAACAAAACAATTTACGTTCTATTTTTCATATACTGAACAATCGATTAAAATTCTTAAAATGAATCATAGCATTAAGTTTTATGTTGGTTGAAAACCTTGATTTAAATGTTTCATGTAAAATTGATCAATTCCGTTATTTCTCAAAAATTAACGGATTATCGCTATTGGATGGTACTTATTTAGAAAGGTTAATTAGTTATTTTTTTAAAGGTCAAAATATTATTTCAAGTAAAATAGTGGTGGAGTTAAAAGATTTAAAAGTTGTTTTAGAAGTAGATACCACAGAAGGTATAAAAGGTATTTTTATACGTTTAAGTAATGTAGGTGCTTTATCATTTGCAAAAGTTGGCAAGTATCACAAACAAAAATACACCATAATAATTGATCCCGAATATTTTGGATTTTTTTCAGTGGGGTTAAGTTGATGTCCCACCTCTTTTTTTTCCTCCTCCAAAAAATACGAAACCAGCTAGCCTTGAGAAAAGAACATAAACGTATCCAAGAAATAAAGGAATCTTTACAAAGTTATGCGATAAGGCGGGGAATTAACCAGAATAACAACGAAAGGAATAATTTATGGAAGATATAAGAATAGTAGCTAAAAGACTAAAGAGAATGCTTAAAGTAGGAGATCAGGCATTACTTCACGGCATTTTCTGGGATGATTTAGACACGCTCATAAATTTAATTTTGAAGGAGGAAGAAAGTGAGTAAAGCAGCTAACGTATCCTATGTAGATTTCCAAAAGAAGAAAAATGTTACAGAGCAGGATATATACAACAGTTGGTACGACAAATGGCTTGATATAAAAAGAGCATGTGATCCCTCTAAAACAATAGCGCATGAAGCTATTACGTTTATAGCGACTTTAGAATTTCTTTTTACTAAAAATCCTGATGAAATTATTTTTAATAAAGAATTACTAACAAAGAAATGTAAGCAGGGTCCAAGACAGCGTAGCAGGTTTTTAGCACAATTAGCCGATATATACAAAATTACCCCTCATACATCATACAACTATAAGGGAAAAAAATATCATTTTATATATTCTGCAAAGCGCACAGAAAATTCATTGGCAATTTTAAAAAATCCACAAGAATTTTATAAAAACCGGCAGTCAAAAATGACTTGCATAGAAGCCAAAAGTGACTTGTATACAAGTCAGAAATGTCTGGTATCCAAGTCAAATTTGACTAGCCCCTATACTGCCAACCCTAGTTCTTCTCAAGGATTGCCAGAACATAGAAACATAATAGAAACAAATATAGAAACAGATCTTTTAGATCTTTGTTCCAGTAAAGATAGTAGTTTGTGTACAGAGAGCAAAAATCTAAAAAATCAGGACACTAATTTTATTTTTTCTAATCAGAAGGAGTTAGGGGCTAATACGGAGTTCCATAACATGAGCCGTGTAGACAGAATGATAGCAAAGGAGCAGGCTAGAAGGGAACGGGAGGAATTAGCAGGAGACTCATTCGAAGAACGGCTTGCAAGAGCTAAAGCTGATCGGGATAGGGAGCAGTTAACCTTAGCAAAACAGCGAAAGCCAACGGAAATAAAACAAATTGAACCTGACCCTAATTGCGAATTGTTAGAGGTTGCAAAGCAAGAAATACTGCATGATAAGGAACAACAAAACGATATCCATACCAAGAACGGCAATGTCTACCATGGCAACAGACTGCTTAACGAGTTTGATTTTACGGACGAGTTAATTGATGCCGTACGAGAGAAGAGCGATAAACCGCATTTTTCCAATAGCCGAATAATTGCGATTATGAGGAATATTGTCGCTAGCAACCCTAAGATCAGAATTTGGGGAGGACGACAGGCTTTTATTAACTACATGGTCAAAGCGGTAAATAACGAGAAGGAATTCACTAAGGAGGAGAAAGCGCAATCACTTGCCGAAATAAAGAAAAAAGAAGCAGAACAGCTACTCTATGACTTTGAACACCGAGTAATCAGATATTTTTAAGGAATAAAATAATGGATCAGGACATTTTAACTAAACTAGAAGAAATAAAGCAACTTGATGCTCGCAACGAGAAAATAGCTATCGGTCATATGCTCCAAGATGAGGTAGCAGCTATTACCGGAACTAGAATGTTAATAGCAAAATACTTCATCACTCCTCATGCTGCCCATGTGTTTAAGATTGTTAAGTCGTATGTAGAAGAGGGGAAATCAGTTAGCGATATATACTTCCACATTCACTCAATAGCAGAAGAGGATTGGCAGTTTTTTTCGCAAGGTGTAGCAAGAGAGGAATACTTAAGGCAATGTATGGTACTTAGCGTCCCATTCCTTGGTACAGATGTTTACGCTGAGGGTGTTTTTGGCCAGATACAGAAACAGTATTTTAGAAGAGAGGCATTTTTTCTTTATGAAAATGCCAAACCAAAAATTCTTAATACGGCAGATAGTAAGGATTTAACGGAAATAGTAACTGATATCGGTAACAAGTGTAATGCTCTTCTTGATGGAATGACACCAAGCAACGAATATGATTACGAAACAGAAGTAATGGAGGTTTTAAATACCACAGAACAAGCTGTAATCAGTAGCGGTTTTAAAGACCTTGATCAGATTATAGAGGGATTTAGACCAGGTCAATTAATTACTGTCGGAGCAGGTACCGGAGTAGGTAAAAGTGCTTTTGCGGTTAACCTTGCTTTAAATATTACTAACCAAGGTTATAAAGTTGGTCTCTGGTCTTTTGAGATGGATAAGGAGGAAGTTTATCAAAGAATAATTTCAAATATTACTGAAATTAGCAGGAAAGATAGGTTGCATGCAGAAGAACGTTACAATGCAGTTAAGAAATATTTTAAAGAAGCTAAAGATAATATTCAGATTTTTACTGATCGGATTAAGGATTTAGGGAGTTTCTATCTTCACTGCCGTAAGGAAAGTATCAAGGAAAACATGAAGGTTATAATTATTGATTATGTTCAATTAATACATTTATCAGGTTTTACGGGTTTAAACAGAGTTTCTGAAATAGAACTCATTACAAAAACACTAAAGAATATGGCTAGTGAGCTTGGTATTACGGTAATCATACTTTCCCAGTTATCAAGAGAATATCAAAAGAGAGAAAACAAACAACCAATTCTTTCTGACTTAAGGGATTCAGGTTCAATAGAGCAGGATTCAAACCTAGTAATATTCCTGCACAGGCAGGATGATTACCCGCTGATGCTAAAAGATTATGAGAAAATAATTACGGTCATAGTAGCAAAAAACAGAGACGGCCGCTGTGGATCATTTATTTTAAAATATCAGGGAAATATAACAAAATTTAGGGAGGAGTAAGTGAGCGAACTAGAAGCTAGGAAATACATAACAACCAGTAATTTAAGAAACGAAATTAGGCAAGATATGGAAGACATAAACCTTTTACGCGGAACGGTTCATTACATCGATGATATGAATTTCAATTTTTATAAAAAATACCTTTCAAACAGGATTAATACAAACATTGAGTTATTAATAAACAAGGAGCAAAACAATGAGTAAATGGAATAACTTTAACGATGCTGAGGATCAAATGTCTTATGAGCTAATACCGCATAAAACTATAGCTAAAGTAACGATGACGATTAAAAAAGGCAACCACATTACAAAAGAATGGCCAGATGGATGGGCTACTCAAAGCAAGTCAGGTACTAGCATATATCTTGCCTGTGAGTTTGTAATCTTAAGCGGTGAGTATGAGAACAGGAAAATCTGGAGCAATATCGGTCTTCATAGCGATAATTCCGAGAAATACGGCGAAATCGGTAGGAGCATGATTAAAGCCATTCTTAACTCTGCTCGCGGTTTGCATTCCAAGGATAAATCACTAGAGGCGGAAAAGCAGAGACAGATTAAGAGCTTTGCTGATCTTGATAATTTACAGGTAGTAGCTGAAATTACCATCAAGACATCAGGCGATCAACCTCGTAACGAGATCAAGACTATAATTACGCCCGATCATGCTAAATATAGTGAGTATATGGATGAGAGAAGCGGTAAGTTTCCAATAAATTACGGCGTAGCTGGTAGTCAGCAACAAAGTAGTGAACTTACTTCTGATGAAGTGCCGTTTTAAATACAAATAACAAGGAGAAATTATATGTTCGCATTTTTAAGAAACGTAAAAAGAGCAGCTGACTTTTTTAGTATTCATCCAGATGGCTTAAGCTTTGTAACAGAGAGAAGGCTTAAAGACGTAGAAGCAAGTGTTAGTAAGTGGCCAAGAGTGATAGAGGATGGCACTTTTACTAGAATTATTAATTTAGAATATGACCTCTACAAGTTAGAGCGCACTATTCAAATCATTCAAGAGAAGCTTGATAAGGAGCAAGTACCCGCTCAACTAGTCCTATCGGCAGAGCGAACCGAAACTATTAAAAAACCAAAACCCTTAAAACTCCAAAACGTAGAGGAAGAAGTCAAAAAAGTTAAATCCCTACTCACACAAGCAAAGGTCAAAAGGTTGTTGGAGTATCGGGATGGAGAACTTTATTGGAAAGTTGATAGGCTAAGAGCTAAAAAAGGTGATAAAGCTGGTACTACTAAGGGATATAAAATTGTTTTTATAGAAGGGCAGCATTATACTTTTGGACATGTGATATTTTTAATGTTCCATGGATATGTACCAGAAAGGGTATCTTTTGTTGATGGTGATTATAGAAACACTCGAATAGAGAATTTAAGAGCAGCTACTATGTCTCAAGTTAGTGGGTCTGCAAAGAAGTCGAAAGCAAATACTTGTGGATACAAAGGTATTACTTTTCTTAAAAAACGAAATAAGTATGTAGCACAAATTAACAAACTAGGGAAACATTACCACCTAGGAACATTTAACACCCCCCAAGAGGCCTACAAAGTCTACTGCAAGGCAGCAAAGAAATTACATGGAGAATTTGCACGAGTAGCATAACAGAGATAAAGGTAAGAAAATCTATGAGCCAAGAAATACAGCGATGCATTAGCAGTGTTTACAATGCGATAGAGAATTATAATACGTGTTACGAGTTTACTGAAATGCGTCATTGGTTATTAAATAGTAGTTTAGGCAGGAATGAGAATTACTTATCCGTAATATCGCAAATAGATAAGCAGAAAAAGTTGATAACTAAGAATTTAACTCAGCTATCAGAGTCCGTGGATGATTTAGAGGTGCTGATTAACCGATCAAAAAATCTGGTGCAATTAGAAAGGAATAAGGATAAGCAGTTTGCTAAGTATTATGAGAAATACCATATAAAATTAAATAGAGCAGTAAATGAAAATAAAATGTGAAGAGATTGTTATAGACCGTTATTTAAAAGGGAATATTAGCAATGAGTTTAAAGATGAGCTTTTGTGGGTCATTAATGCAAGGCGTGATAACGGTCAATATTTAGAAGTATTATCTAAATTGTTACAAGATAAGAGCTGCGAAAAGCTTAAGGTTCTAGAGACTATAGTAGAAATGGTAAAAAAACAAATTATTGCCGATAGTAGGGACGTTCAACTAAAAGATCCGAAAAAGTTTGTAAACAAGTTGATGGAGGAGCTAGAAAATGAACTATCCAAGTAACCATGAAACTATAACATGGCAGGAGGCGAGCATTAAGTTATCGCAATTAAAAGAGTATACCAATAATCCAAGAAAAATAACGAAAGAAATGCTGGATAAGTTAGCGTCTCATATAAAAGAGGATGGGTATCATCAAAGAATAATAGTAGATAACGATTACACCATTATCGGCGGACATCAGCGCAAAAAAGCTTTATATATGGCAGGTTACGATGATGAAACTGAAATTGAAGTATTAATACCGACTAGGAAACTAACACCAGAGGAAATAGACAGGTTAAATATCAGAGATAATCTAGCGTTCGGGGAATATGACTTTGATGTTCTAACAGAGCGATTTGATCTGGAGGAGCTATTATCTTTTGGCATGGATAAGGAAATGCTCACGCCTATATTTGATAAAGCCATGTTAGAAGAAATAGGGGAAGAAGAGGAAATAGAACTGGGGGGAGAAGCTACTGCTAGGCTAGGTGATATTTACCTGCTTGGGTCTCATCGTTTAATGTGCGGTGATAGTACTAACCCACAACATGTTGAAAAACTAATGGATGGAGCAAAGCCGATTTTGATGGTAACTGATCCGCCGTATGGTGTTGAATATGATCCCAAGTGGCGAGAGGGATGTGATTTAGGAGTCGGCAAGCGTTCTAAAGGTAAGGTGCTAAATGATGATAGATATGACTGGTCTGATGCTTATTCATTATTTACCGGTGATATAGCTTATATCTGGCATAGCGCTAAGTATACTCATAAATTTGCTGAGAATATAGAAAATAGCGGGTTTGAATTGATTAGTCTTATATTTTGGGCAAAACAGCATTTTGTAATTAGTAGAGGGGATTACCATAACCAGCATGAGCCTTTATGGTATGCCGTGCGGAAAGGAAAAAAGCATAACTGGCAGGGCAAACGTGATCAATCTAGCGTATGGGAAATAGAAAATAATAACTCGTTCGGTAATAGCAACAAAGAGGAAACCTTTGGACACGGCACGCAAAAACCGACTGAGTGTATGCTAAGGCCAATACTTAATAACTCTGCGCAAGGTGAAAGTGTATACGATCCATTCGGCGGTAGCGGTACTACGTTAATTGCCTGCGAGAGGTCAAAGCGTAATTGTTATATGATGGAATTATCCCCGGCTTATGTTGATGTTATAATAAAGAGGTGGGAAAAAGAAACTAATAAAAAAGCGGTTTTAGTTAATGAGTAAGAAAATAACATTAAATGAAGCACAGATAGCTCAAGTAGAAGCATTGGCAGCTTATTTATCTATAAGTCAAATAGCCGACTATTTTGGTTTTTCAAAAAGAGCGTTTTATGATATTAGGAAACGCCAACCGGAAGTACTTGCCGCCTATAACAAGGGGGTAGCAAAAGCCTGTAGCTTTGTTGGTAGCATGCTTATGGGTTTTATTCGAGAGAAAGAAAACACTGCAAGTAAACTAAGTGCAATTACCTTCTATCTTAGGACAAGAGGTGGCTGGGGCGGTGAATATAAAAACGATAATGAAGTCGTTTGTTTGACGTTTTCCCATGAGCAGACTCCAGCAGAAATATTTAATATTGGGTTTAATGCACTTAAGGAAGGTAAAATAGATTTTACTCAGATGCAGCAGATAGGGAATTTAGCGATAACGAAGATGAATATAGAAAATAGCGGCTCTAATGAGGATAAAATAGTCTACCAGCAAAGGAGTAGAGAGGAAGCGCTGGAGTTTGCCGCTAAAATGAAAGAGGCAAGAGAGAATCTAAAGCTAGTCAATGAAAGCAACACAAAAGCAAATTAAAGTAAGATATGTTTAAATATATATTTAAGACAATAGATTATATAATTTACACTTTAGCAAGTGGGATAATTCTGCTGCTTTTGTTTTCATGGGTAGAGTTAAAGGATATGTTACTGCAATTAACTATCATGGAGCTCCGAGTAATTGCCTTTATAGCGATTTTAGGTAGGCATTTGGATTATGTTTACCGTCTTCTAAAGTGGATAACAAGCAAGATAAGCAATAAGATAACCGGTATGTTTTAGAAAGAGAATGAGCGAAGATAATAAAGATAAGGATCAGGATACTGAAAGCCTAGAAGGTCAAGAAGGTAAAAAGAAAAGGCTTTATTCGATTAATGCCAGTGATGGAATGATAGCACTTTATAAAAAACCTAAAGCAAGTGATATTGATGTAAAAAATAAAGATATCGATCTGGAAATGATGCAAGATCAACGAGCGGCATTTGCCAGGTATAGAGAGTTAGTAAAAGCTCGCAGGGAAAGAGAGAAGTTACGTCCGAGAGAACCAGAAGTATATCATCACGATCTTTATAAAAAATCATGAGAAAATCAGAATAGTTAAAGCCTATGGTATAATTACTTTAGACTATATAGGAACGTAAAGTGATTAAAAAACATGTTAAATGTTCTGGATATTTTCTCTGGGATAGGCGGTTTTTCAATAGGCTTGGAAGCTGTAGGAATGAAAACAGTTGCCTTTTGTGAGATTAACCCATTTTGCCGGAAAATACTAACAAGACACTGGCCGTCTATACCGATATTTTCTGATATTACCACTATACATAGGGAAGATTTAAAAGCTCTACTAAAAATTGATGTAATTGCAGGAGGCTTTCCCTGTCAGGATATATCGGTAGCAGGTAAAGGAGGCGGTATTAAAGCTAAACGTTCAGGGTTATGGAAAGAATTTGCGAGGTTAATAAATGAGGTCAGACCAAAATATGCAATTATCGAAAACGTGGCAAACCTTCGTAGCACGGGACTTATCAGCGTCCTGCAAGATTTATGGACGATCGGGTATGATGCAGAGTGGCATTGCATACCGGCTTCCGCCTTTGGCGCACCTCACAGACGGGATAGAATCTGGATTATTGCCTACCCCTCTTGCATCAGCAAAGTCGGATTGTCCATCGGACAGGAGGAGACAGAGTCCACATTTGGAGACAGTTGTAAAAATGCTTCCGACCCCGACTGCAAGCGATGCGAGCATAGGGAATATAATCAGCAAGGACGATGTTTACCTGGTAACAAAAACAGGAAGTATCCGCAAACACAACAGGAACGGGATATCAGGAAGTCTGGGGCTAGCCAGATATGTAAGATTCTTCCCGACACCGACCAGCAGGGATTACAAAGATGTGGGGGATTTGAAGAAATTAGCCCAATATGCACACAAGAGCAGGTTAGCGTGTACTATTGCAGCAGAGGAATTAAGCAATGGGGAGAAGAGCCTTCAGAAGTAGCAAGGCTAAAAGATGAAAGGTTGAATCCTGATTGGGTAGAATGGCTTATGGGTTATCCTATTAGTTGGACAGAAGGAGGAAGTCGCAAGCAGCGTCTTATGGCCTTAGGTAATAGTGTTGTTCCTTTAATTCCAGAGTTTTTAGGGGAAGCAGTTGTAGATCATTGTAAACAGCTCTGATATAAAGCTATATTTCTATACGTATAGAAAAGTAGTTATACAGTTATATTGACAAGTATTTATATAGATGTATACTAGTATAGTAATCTAGCTTTATATATCATTTACTATGACAAAGATAATATCATTTCTGAACCAAAAAGGCGGTGTAGGTAAGACAACAATTAGTACAAATCTAGCTGTAAGTTTACATCTTGAGAATCGAAAAATATTGCTGGTTGATTCCGATCCGCAGGGAAGTTTACGTGATTGGAATGAAGCTAACGAGGGTAAGATAATTCCTGTGGTAGGATTAGATAGGAAAACTTTAGCAAAAGACATAGAAGGTGTTAAAAGTGGTTATGATATTATAATTATTGATGGTGCACCCCAGTCTTCCAAGTTGGTAGCTGCTGCAATTAAAGTTTCGCATCTGGTAATTATTCCAGTAACCCCTTCTCCTTATGACGTTTGGGCGTGTTCTGATTTAATAGAAATTATAAAAGCTAGGCAAGAAGTTACCAGTGGTAATCCTATTTGTCGCTTTCTTATCAGTAGATCACGTAAAGGGACGAACTTAAGTGATGATATAATTGAAGCATTAAGCGGATATGAAATTTCCGTTCTAGAAAGTCGTACAACTCATAGAGAAGTCTATGCTAAGACAGCATCAGATGGCTTAACAGTACATCATGCTCTAAAAGCTGAAGATGCAATTAATGAAATTACTAACCTAAAAAATGAAATATTAGAGGTATTAAAATAATGGCTTTTGAAGCAAAGAAAGGAAATAGGGCTCATCGTAGTCATACAGTAGAAGCAGCAATTATAGAGGCAACTAAAGATAGCATGGTAGGATTAAACGTAAAGATTTCAAAAACAAAAAGAGCAGCTTTTAAATCGAAGGCCGCAATAAAAAATGAGAATATGCAAGATATTATATTAAAAGCTATAGATAGATATATAGAAAGCTAGAAAACTAGAAAAGTATTTGTATATTAAAATGGATGAATATTAAACTTTATTTCTATAAATCTTTACAAGGCTATATAGGAGATTAACATATGACAAATATTATAGATAAAGTAGCTGAGTTGAATGCTGAATTATCTAACTTTATTGAAGAATTAACTGAGGATAATTTAATAAGTAATAAAAAACTACTTTCTAACACTTTAGCTTATCTAATAGAAAATCTGATTGAGTTGTCAAATGAATTAGATCAATCGGAATGAATCTTTTTTGGATAAAAGAAAATAAATATTACAAAATAATATTCCAACCGACATTATTTGGTACAATGGATGTTATATGTGCATGGGGTAGAATAGGCGGAAACTTAGGGAATTATAAAGTAATATCTTCTAAGGATAATAAGGATATAGAGCTAATTATAGAAGATATTAAAAAACGAAGAAAGCAGAGAGGTTACAGCTTATGTTCCTGAATTTATTATTATCATTGATGGTAGGAATGATATGCTTAATGTCATGGATGTTTAAACGTAATTTAGAGCTTGATAAAGATACTCAAGAATTGGTAAAAAAGATAATAAGAACAACTGAACTTTTAAATCATAGGGTTTCACAGATAGAGGAATGGATAAATTCTCAACAAAAAGTAACAAGGAAACTTACCCAAGGTAAAAACGATAAAAATATTTGAGATATAGAGGTGTTGTGAGTAAAAAATATAATAACTCTAAAAGTGCATTAATTTTACAAAAATATACTCCAGAAGATATACAGAAACTGTTGAATAGTGGAAAGTTTAAATCGGAGATAGCCCGTCAGTTAAAAATACATATACGGGCATTTAATATTTATATAAAAGAACATAATCTTTCTTATAAACCTCCTCCTTATAAACCATCTAAAACTCCAGGTTCTCAACTTAAAAATAAAACTGGGGATAAATTTAAAGAGCCTTTAGAGAAATTTAAGGAAGAGTTTGCAGAAAGCAAAAGAAAAAGAACTTTAAAAGAACTAAAAGATGCTTATTACTAATGAAATGCAAATATTGTTTACAAACTAATGTATTAAAGAATGGTAGTTTAAGTTATGACCAATATTATAAATGTAAGGATTGTAATCGCTATTTTAGGCATACTTTGCTAGATGATACAGATCCAAAAGAAATACAGGAGTTTTTAGAAGATATTATTTCTTGAGTTTTAAAGTATCCTTATCAAACTCTCTTTTTTCTGAATAAATAATAAAGAATGTTGAAGGTACTATTATAAAAGCACCATAAATAGTTGATTTATTTGGGACCTCGGCAAATATAATATATGCAATTATAGTAGAAGATAGTAATTCTAAACATCTATAAGGAGATAGAGCTGTTGCTTCCGTATTAGAAAAAGCTTTAAGAGTAAAAAATAGTATTAAATTCCCGCTCATACCAAGAGTAAGTAATAATACTAATTCGTGTATTGTAGGTATAGTCCAATTATGAAGAGCAAAAGGTAGTGATATTAAAGCTGTTATGGTAGCAGCATAAAAAAGCATACTAATCATTGATTCTTGTATAACAATTCTTTTATTAAAAATATCTAGAATTGCAAAACATAAGGCAGAAGCAACGAACACAAGCACGTTAAGATTAAAATCTTGAGAATGTACATTTAGAGTTACAACGATACCGATAAAAGTAATAATTGTTACTATCCATCTTTGCCAGATGATATTTTCACTTAAGAAAAAGGTTCCAAGAATTAAAACAAAAATGGGTATAGTAAATGTAATAACAGTACCAGTAGTAATGGGTGCTATAGTTACTCCATATGTCCAACCTACCATTCCAAGAAATAACAGACCACCCCGAATGCAATGAACAAGAGGTCTAATAGTTTTTAAGGTATCCATTCCATATAAAAATATGAATGGAATTAAACTAATTGTTCCAAACATAAATCTAAAGAAAGTAACTTCATAACTGTGAAGCCTTAGACCTAGATACTTTGAAATTACATCGTTTATTGAACTAGTAATCAAACTTAATATAAACCATGTAACACCTGTAAAATAAGAACGCAATTTTATACTCATAAAACTCATTTTTAAGTTTCATTTTATAAATTCAGCTATAGCTTATTACTTGAATAATACATCATAGTGTATTGTTTATTTTGAATAGTAAAACTATTTCTTATTTAATAAAACTTATTTAATTAGTCTTTTGTTTATATTTTATGAATTTGTTGTATTATTGGTAAGTTAAAACCAGATGAGATATATAAAGCTTTAATAATGATATATGTTAAATAAACTCTTATGATTTAATTATACTTCTGTTTAACAAAAATAGATTTGTATACAAAGAACCTAATATTTATTTCTAAGAGAACTTGACAAATAAATAAAAACTAAATTATAAATTATTGTGTACTTATAATCAAGAAAACAAATGAAAAATGTAATGAAAATAAAAAATTTACTTAAACCAAGGATGTTAACAGGTGATACCCCTACAGGAAAATTGCATCTTGGGCATTTGGTAGGTTCACTTGAAAATCGTGTAAAATTGCAAAAAGACTATGATAGTTTTTTTATTATAGCAGATAATCAGGCATTAACTAAAAATGCAAATGTAATAACTAACTTAAAGAAAAATGTGTTTGAGGTTACGGTTGACTATCTATCGGTAGGAATTGATCCCGCTTTAAGTAATATATTTATTCAGTCTCAGGTACCTTCAATCGCTCAGTTAACTATGCTTCTTGGAATGTTTGTTCCATATAATGTAATAAAGCATAATCCTACAATTAAACAAGAATTAGTTGAAAGTAATATAAAAGAAAGTTTCTCATGTGGTTTTATTAATTATCCAATAAGTCAAGCAGCAGATATACTAATTTTTAGACCACAGGTAGTACCTGTAGGAATAGATCAGCTTCCACATATTGAACTTACACGTGATATTGCAAGAAAATTAAATTATAGGTTTTTTAGTGTTCCTTCTAATACTTCTGATCAGGAACATGTTCAACATGGAGGATTATTCCCAATAGTTACTCCAGTAATAGGCAATATAGATAAATTAATAGGAGTTAATAAAAACCCTAATGCTAAAGGAGTGTTTCCTAAAATGAGTAAATCTTTGAATAATGCTATATTTCTGAGTGATTCTCCAGATATTGTTTCAGAAAAAATAAAAGGTATGTATACGGATCCTAAATCAAGTTTTGCTTCAAAAAGTAATCCTGTTACTTTAGAAAATAATCCTTTGTGGATTTATCATAAAGCATTTAATCCTGATAAACAGTGGGTTAAGGAGGCAGGAGAAAAATATATGTATGGAGACATTAGTAATATTATATGTAAAGAAAAGTTAATAGAAGTAATAAATGAACTATTAAGACCTATACAGGATAAGCGGAAGTATTTTATAGAACATCCTAAAGAAGTAATTGACATCTTAAATCATGGTACTAAAAAGGCAAATGAAGCAGCTGAAGAAACTTTATCATTTTTTCAAACGGCTGTTGGAACTGATTATTTTGATACTTCTGAAGATTATTACTGTAAAATAATGGGTGAGAGTGTATTAGATACAAACTCTCATCATGACGAGTAATTTTTAGCATTAAAAGTTTATATATTAATCTGCATTTTTGATATAAAAGTTAAGAATTAGTACTTTGCATGCCAAAAGTAGTTTTTATTATAGAAGATAATAAAGAAATTGTTGTAAATACATCGTCTGGAGTATCTATACTAGAAGTAGCTCATCAGAATGGTATTAACCTTGAAGGAGCTTGTGGAGGATCAGTTGCTTGTGCTACATGTCACGTAATAATAGATCAAGAATTCTATAAAAATTTAGAACCTGTTACAGAACCAGAAGAAGACATGCTTGATTTAGCATTCGGTCTTACACGTTACTCTCGACTAGGTTGTCAGGTCATTGTAACGGAAAAGCTAGATGGTATAAAAATCTATTTACCTACATAATATATTGAAGTTAGAACTTAAAAGGCACAATTTTATTAATTGTGGCTTTTTTGTTATGAATTTTAATTTTGAATAGAATTATTCATAGGTATTTATATCTTTATTAAATGGTATTTTGTTACAGTTATATTTAAATAATGCAGAGGTAAAATTAGAATATGAAAAAAGTTGAATTTTCTACCAGAGAACCTATTGGCTCAAGTACTTATCCTATGCCAAGTGATGTTGTTAATCATGAATGTTATAGAGAGATGTTAAGTAGTCCGCCATTGCAGCAGGATAAAACTACAACTTTGTATATACATATACCTTTTTGTGATCAACTTTGTTCGTTTTGTGGATTTAATAAGTTTGTTAGTACTAATGATAGAAAAGAAGAGTATATAAAGGCGTTACTCATAGAAATGGAATTATATAGTAATTATGAATATACTTCATCTTTAGATATACAAGCTGTTTATATTGGGGGCGGTACACCAAACAGTCTTTCACCTGATCAGTTGGATATAATTTTAACTGCTATGCATAAGTTCTTACCGTTATCTAAAAATTGTGAAATTACTTGTGAAGGAACTCCGCAAAATTTTACTTCAGATAGGATTAGTGTTTTAAAAGGACATAATGTATCAAGGGTTAGTGCAGGTATTCAAACTCTTGATAAAAAAATTAGAGATGTACATTTAAATATGAAAAATGGTGAAGAAGAATTAACAAAATTTGTACATAATATAGCAAACAATTTTAATAGTTTTAATCTAGATTTTATTTATAACTTACCTTATCAGACTATGGATATATGGAATAAAGATTTAGATTTTGCATTCTCTAGTGGATCAACTCATTTAACTATTTATCCTTTAGTGCTTTTAGAAAGAACAGCGTTTTATTCTGATTATGTATTAAAAAATAAATATGAAGCTCCTAGACAAGATATGGAATTAGAGTTTTTTTATCAAACTCAAGAAAGAATTTCAAAAACAGAATATAAGAGTTATACAGTAAGAGACTGGGCAAAAGAAGGTAAAGAGTGTCAATATATAAAATTGAATGCTGAGTGCAATCAAGTACTTGCACTTGGAGCTGGTGCTCATGGGTATGTTGGTGGTATAACATATAGAAATATCAAAAATCTTGACACATATGCAGAAGTTCTTTTATCAGAAAAAACATTTCCATTAGAAGGGTATAGAATCGCATCAGATCAGGAAAAAATGGAACGATTTATGGTCATGGGACTTCGAAAATATTCATTAAACATGAAAAAGTTTAATGAAAAGTTTAATATAAAGTGGCAAGAAGTCTTTGGTGAGAAATTATACAGTTTAGAATACAGTGAATATTTACAAATTAAAGATGATATTGTTACTTATACACCATTAGGACATGTTTGGGCTAATAATATTAGAACTTATTTTGAATCTATGAAAGGAAAAAGTGTTGGTTATTCTGATTCACTAGGAATTGGAGAAACAGGAAAAGATCATTATAGTAAAATTTCTAGAGTCAAAGCTTCTGCAGATGTAGAAGCTGTTAAGTAGTAAAATTGTCTATGAGAATAGTAGTTATTGGTGGTGGAATAAGTGGGTTGTACACTGTATATAAGCTAGCTCACCATCATAGGTTAAAATTATCAGACTTTAAACTATATGAGATTTCTGATAATTTAGGAGGAAGAATAAAAACTTTATATACTAAAAAAGGAATACCAATAGAACTTGGTGCTGGGAGGTTTTCTATTGAAAATCACCCTACACTTAATAAGCTAATTAATAATTTTCCTATTAGTTGTACGAACTTTAATTATAATAAAATCACAGATTTTAGTCAGAAAGCTAGTTTATTAAATAATAATTTAGTTAATGATGAGCTGGTGGTAAAATTATTACAAGAATGTAAAGCAAATCAATTAATAAAGTCTCCTGCTTTGAATTTAAATAGTGTTAGTTTTAAAGATTGGATATTAGATTATTCTAACCTTAAGACTTTTAATATACTTGAGCAAATGTGCGGTTATGCAGTGATTAATAATAAGTTGTTACCTGCAGATGAAGGACTAAAAATTCTAGATCAACATCCTGAAGCGCATGGAAAATTTTTAAGTCATAATATGGAGTTTAGCTGGAAACAACCAAAGGAAGGCTTTATTCAATTAGTAAAGGCGATAACAAATAGTATAAAAGATATGCCAAATATCCAGATATTTACTGGGCATAATGTAAAAAGAATTAATAAAAAAAATAAAAGCTATGAGTTATGTATTGAAAATCAAGTTACAAAAAATTGTTTAATAGAAGCAGATATGGTGTTTCTTACAATACCAGCAAACTATATAAATAAACTAGAATTAGTCGCAGATCTTTCTAATATAAAACAAATATATAAGGAAATAGTGCAAGTGCCGTTATTTAAAATGTTTTTACATTTTCCTGAAAACTGGTGGTGTAAGTACATAAAAACTAATGAAAATTTTTTTACAGTAAATACTGGACCAGAAAGAAAGTTTTATTTTTCAAATCATAAAAATGAAATAATGATTTATAGTGATAGTGGTGATGCAGTTTTATTAAACGAAAAGTGCTCTAATCATAAAGAAACATTTTTTCCTCAATTATATAAGAAGATAGCTAATTTTTTTGGATTAAGTGAGTTACCTTATAGTCCTACTGATATTAATTATTATTTTTGGGAAGCAGGCGTATCTTTTTGGAAAATTAATAGTCAAAGAGATAAATTGTTATCGATAAGAAAGGAACATGCTGTTAATAATTTTTATATTGTTTCAGATATGATAACGGAGTCATCTGGATGGATTAATAGTACATTAGATTCTATAGATGATTTAACAAATACTATATAAATAGTATATTCTGTACGTAGTTTGATTCAGTAAAATTTCTTCATTTTTTATTTTCATGGAATATCACTTTTTAGAAATTGGAATTACTTATTTGTTGGGAATTGCTATGCCAGGTCCATCTATAACATTAATAATAAAAAATGGGCTTATATATTCTAAGAAATCAGCTATTTATTCATGTTTAGGGGTGATGTTAGGTATAGGATTACAGTCTGGAATAGTTTTAACAGGATTAACTATTTTTTCAGACACTTATTTGATTAATATATTAAAGTTTTTATCTTCATTTTATTTAATATATCTAAGTATTAAAATTTTTTTTAAATACAAAAAGAATTTATATTGTAATAACTTTATTGTTACTATTTTTAACAATTTAGTTAGAATATATAAGAAGAAAATATTTCTACCTAAAACTTATATAATTAAGGAGAGTTATATTTTAAAAATAATAAAATATTCCAATTTTATGGAAGGATTATTACTTGAATTACTTAATCCGTTAGCATTATCATTTTTTATAAGTGTACTATCTATTATGACTAATTATGAAGAATTTTGGTATATAAAATTTCTATATTGGTTAGAAATACTTATTATAGGGTTATTATGGTTTTGTGGAGTTGCTATTTTTTCTTCTTCTATGAAAAAAACTAGTAACAATTTTTTAAGTTGTATTCAACCTATAGAGACAGTAGCAGGTATAATATTTCTTTTTTTTGGTTTAAGATCATTATTAGAAATTAATATTATTTCTAATATAATGAGCTAATTTTATGATAATAAGTAAAATTACAATAATTGAACTAGTTGAATTATATAGATTAGCTAATGATTTTGATCATAAATTTATAAAAAGCTTATTAAGATTTGAATATTTGGTAGAACAAGGTAATTTAACTCCAGAAGAAATCTTAAAAAATTATTCTAAGAATCCTGAATATTTAAATATTCAGTATCAATCTAGTAAAAAATTAAATAGTTAATAAAATTTAACTAGATTATAAAAATATTTATCTTATTTTAAGAGCCTTAGAAGTGGTAAATAGGATGCTTATTAAATATTTATGTAAACGGGAAAAATGCTCTTTAAAAATCGTATTTATGAGAGTTTTTGGTGTTTGGGTAGAAAATCTACGTTTTCTGGACAGCTAAAACCCGCTTTTTTATAAACCTAAAAACATTCAATGATCCATTCCAATTATCTATAGAAGTGTTACTCTCATGTTTTACCTTTTCTTATAATTAAATAATTAAAAATAAATTTTATTTAAAAATAATTATTGATAATAATCATAAATTATTGTAATATGTAATTATAAAAGAAATAAATGATTAAAATTATGAATACAATAACTGAAATTCTAGAAATAGAAAAAAGAAAATTAGCTGATCAGATTATAGAAAACAATTTTACGACCGAAGAAGATGGATATAAAAGCATAAGATGGTATGGGCCTTGTAAGATTGATTATAACTCAGATGTTGAGGTAGAAACCCAAATTATCGAATACTATCAAGATAAAATCGAACATTCTAAAAAAGTATTAAAAGTTATAAGAGAATGTTTTCCAGAGAATTACTGCATAATTAACCAATTGATTGGCAGATTAGAGTACTGCAAGACACAAATAAAGAATGCTAGAAAGTATAATTAAGGGTAGTTAATCATGAGCAAATTATTTTCTAAAGTAGTTATTGAAGACGTTAAAAATACTGGTTGTACCGACAGAGAAATAGAGTTACTTCTAGATATCTACGGCCGCACAATTAAAAAAATGGCAACAACCCTAGCCCGTAAAGCTTATTATGAATTAGTAGATTTTTATAAAAGCGATGAGGTTGCCAGTTTTTCTTTAGAGATAGAAAAAGAAATCACCAACATTGATCGTTATATAGGTGTTTTTAAACACCGCAATAAAACCCTTGAAGTGATGGCAGTGCTAGAGCAGGAGTAACAAAATGAACATAATTGAAGCACTTAACAAACTAAAGGAAAATCCTAATATAGCAATAAAATGTGGAGATACAACCTACATGAAGCGGGACAGCATGGGTGTTCTATATAAATGTATAGAAATATATAAACGCATAAAAAAGGATAAATTTCATAAGAGATGATACTTTTTTACCTTTAGATACAATAACTACTGCTTATTTTAGTCTAGAAGAAGTTTTATCTAATAATTGGGAGGTAGTGGAGGAGTAAATGATTAACAAGCAAAAAAATTCAATAAACATAAACCCTGACGATGAACTATTAGAGCTAATAGATAAGGAAGCCAAAGATAACATGCGTACAAGAAAAGCACAGGTGGAGTATATAGTCAGGCAGTATTATTTAAATAGACAGGAAGAAAAATGAGAAAATTTACAAAGCAACAAGTAGATTTTATCTGCTACCAAATAGGCGAATGGTATGTGCAGTGGAAAAATCAGTTAGTTGATTATAAGGCTAAAACTCATAGGTTAGGACAGGCCAAAGAAGCATTAAAAGAAAGAATTTGTGGTCTAGAAGAGTGGAAAGATTTAGAGGACGAGTATGATCCTAATTCTAATATTTCTAAAAAGCCATGGGAAACTGAACCTGATTTTTTGAAGTTTATTGATGAGGATACAGGATATAGATGTTTTATAGAGCGACGTCCAGAATTAAACCACTTATGTGGGTATGTAGAATTACCTAAAGAACATAAATTGTATGGCAGTTTCTCAGAAGAAAATTTTTATAACATTGAAGTACATGGCGGAGTAACCTATACAGGTAGAAGAGAATTTAAAGAACAAAATTATACAGCAGATTATGTAGTAGGTTTTGATTGTGCGCATGCTGGTGATTTAGTATCAGGTGTTAAATCTTTTCATGAAGAAGTGTATAGAAATATAGAGTATGTTAGCAATGAATGTAAAAACCTAGCTAAACAATTGAAGAAGTTGGAGGAGTAAATGATTAATGAAGAACGAGAAAAATCGGCTGCAATGGGAAGAGGTTATTTGGGACATTTAGATTAACAATAATTAATAATTTTAACTAATTTACAAAAAAATTGTCTTATTTTAAGAGGCTTAAGAGTGGTAAATCGGATGGTTATAGTATGATTTTATGTAAATGTAAAAAAAGCTGTTTAAATCGCATTTATGAGGGTTTTTGTTATTTGTTAGGAAAACCTGCGTAATTTTAGTTAATTTTCTTTTAATTCTTTAACCTTTTAGCATGACAAATTGGCAACATTTTCCATAAGATAAATTATGTATAATATCTGCGCACTCAAATCCTTAGAGTTTTATAAACGTTAAAAATTAAAAAAACGGAAAATTGAGTATTATGACAAGTAGAGGCCAAATCCGACATGCAACAGTATTTTTCTTGAATTTCTGCCTATTAATCTCTCAAATTATCTCAAGGTTTTCTATACGCATAAGTACTATTATACGCTATACTTTTGCTTGAATCTCTAGGCTTTTGTTATATTATATTGGTATTAAAATCTAAAAAACCCATCGCATAATACTTAACGTTCAAGAGGCCAGCCTAAAACTTAATAATTATTTAACATTAATGAATTCATTTGCTACTAAATTTCTAAAATCATAAGTTCCAAGCAATTTCTTAAATTCTAGCCATAACTTATTATACGATTAGTTTTTCTAGAGATAATTTAGCATAAAAGTATCCTTTATGCGATGAGTTCCTCACTAATATATCGTATAATACTAATTATGCGCTTACTAAGTCACAAGATAAACTCCTGCTTAAATCCCTAAAAACCACCCAAATAATCACCCTAATGTCGGATTTGGCCTCTACTTGTCATAATACCCAAAATTATAGAAAATTAGCTGTGTGATTCATAGAGATTGTTTCAATTTTTCTGCTAAGGAATTTGCCTTATATCTGTGAACCGGGATATGCCATATTTTGCGCTTACTTCCTCATGCAGAGGAGTTTTGAAGATTAGCTCCACATATTTTTCATTAGGGGGTTTACCTCCTAATGGGGAAAGTAATTAAAATGTTCAAGACTTAATTTTTTGAGTTTTTGCTCATTTTTTACCTTCATGTAAGTTATTTTAATTTTATGGTTATTTTACCATTTCTTTTTTTAAGGAGACCATTCAAAACCAGGTTTTATATCTCCGAAGGGGACATTAAAAAACCAACATCACTATTTATTTCCCCAAGCAATTCAAGACCTGATTGGTATAGTTCAAATCTCTTAAGTAATTCATAACCAGAGTGTTTTGGTTCCACCTTGAAACCATGATCCTCCCACATAATGTCTACTAAATCTTTATCTACTTTGGAATATGTATCACATACATCCCTCAATACACCAGCTGCATAAAATAGTTTATTGAAGGTACGAAAAGATTCATATTGGGGGATGTTCTCCAGTAAGATTTTCTGATCTTGTGATATTTTTATACAATTATACAATTTATACACGGCCGATTTTCCGTCTATTCTTAGTAAATTCTTCTCTTGTCCAGGAACAATATAAGTCTCGTCATCATCAATTAATAAAGTATATTTTAATTTCTCTGAACCTACAGCAACAGTGAGGTCTTTCTTCTTTTGTCCCCACATACCTTTGGGTTGAAATTTCTCCTTCTCTGCATAAGACATCTCAGTAGTATCTATGGTATGCTCTCTAGAAAAGATCTTTACATTATTTCTCATATATTCAGTAGGGTCTCGTTCTAAAACCCTTTCTAACATCTTGGGAATAATATCCTCATTACGCTCCCTTGCACCGCTACTGAAAAATATTAAATCATTGTCGGATAGTTCCATAACATATTTTATTAATTCTTTCCAACCATTATACAAATAGAAATAATATCCACATGATTCTATTACTGAATCCTCTCCTACATTTTGTACTATCTTATCAAAATTATTAGGTTTACTATCCACTAAGCATATGTTAGATACCAGTACATAATCTAAATCAAAAACTACCTTTATAGGTTTTTGTATCTTATAAGAAATAGCTCCTTTATTACTATGTTTTAGATCTTCTATCTTTTGTTCTGAGCAATATGTACCTGTACTATAGTGACGCACCCCAACACCTTTAAATACTGAACTAGTCACATGGCTAATTTTTGAAAAAGTTGACACAAATGCCGCCTCTCTTACTTGATAATCTTTAGTTAAAGAAGCTTGTGGGAAATCATATCTTATTTCAGAAATTACCGAGGACAATAAAATGTCTTTTTTCTGAACTACACTAACTGTTTTCTGTAATGCTTTAGAATAGCTAGCAATTATATTATCGGTAAATCCAGCAGTTACAGCTCTTTCCACTGTACCGACAGCAAATTGTAAAAATTTCATCTTTGTTATTCCACTATTTATTAATAGACAGTATGCAAGTTTAATTAGGAATAATATTAAGTGATTGCAGTGAACAAATCAATCTAATTGAACTAGAA
>RXKF01000082.1:1421-25264 GCA_003963235.1 Rickettsiales bacterium | reverse complement strand
GCCAAACATATCAGAAGGACATTAGCTTGCTCAATTGATCAACTATTTCAAACACATATGTCGTAACCTTTTTATACTGTTTTAGCTATATAATGACACCAAGGTGCGCTTCCTAACTTGATTATGGTGAACGTTCACAATTAAATTTCTTGCGCAAGTCTCTTTGCTTCATCTGCAGAGATTAATGCATCGATAAATTCGTCCAGTTTTCCTTCTCTTAAAACTTCATCTATTTTATATAATGTTAAGTTAATGCGATGATCACTGATTCTACTTTGAGGAAAATTATAAGTTCTAATGCGCTCAGACCGATCACCTGAACCTATTTGCTCTTTACGAGCTATTGCTCGCTCATTTTCTTTAGTGCGTCGTTCTTCTTCATATATTCTAGAACGAAGTATTTTTAATGCCTTAGCTTTATTTTTATGTTGAGATTTCTCATCCTGAATTGCTACTACTACCCCAGTTGGAATATGCGTAATTCTCACTGCTGAATCGGTAGTATTAACGTGCTGTCCACCTGCACCTGATGCTCGATATGTATCAATTCGCAAGTCTTTATCTTCAATTTTAATATCAACTTCTTCAGCTTCAGGCAATACCGCCACCGTTGCTGCAGATGTATGAATTCGACCACTTGTTTCAGTTTGCGGAACACGTTGCACTCTATGAACACCAGATTCAAATTTTAACCTAGAAAATACGCCATCACCTTTGATCAGAGCTGATGCATCTTTATAGCCCCCTACCCCAATTTCGGATATGGATAATATCTCAAATTTCCAGCCCTTTAAGCTTGCATATCTTTGATACATGCCAAATAAATCAGCCGCAAAAAGTGCCGCCTCTTCTCCACCAGTTCCACCTCTAATTTCAATTATTGCTCCTTTTTTATCAGCTTCATCTTTAGGTAGTAAGGAAATTTTCACTTGATATTCAAGTTTTTCTAGCGTCGAACTTAACTCTCCAACTTCTTCTTCTGCCATTTGCCGAGTATCATGATCCAAAGAACTATCACTCGCCATTTCCTTAGCACCTTTTAAATCAGATGTTACCTTTTTAAATTTATTAATTATTTCAACTATTGGCTCAAGTTCTGAATAATCTTTTGAAGCTTTAACATATTCTTCGCCCATAATACCACTTGCTAATTTTTCGGAAAGTTCCCTATGGCGCTCAAGTATTTTATCTAAATTTGCTTCAAAACTCATTTTATTACCTTTTTTGATTCATAATTTTACTGCGCGCCGCAGCTACTCTAGCGATTGGTATTCTATATGGAGAACAAGAAATATAATCAAGTCCAATTTGATCAAAAAATTTAATAGATTCAGGATCACCAGCATGTTCTCCGCAGATCCCTAAAGTTAGACCCGAGTTAACTCTTCTGCCATTTTCAGCCGCCATTTTAATTAAACTACCAACTCCCTCAATGTCAATTACTGCAAATGGATCATTTAAGAAAATTTTTCGCTCTAAATAATCTGGTAAAAATGAACCAATATCATCACGCGATATACCATATGTTGTTTGAGTCAAATCATTGGAACCAAAACTAAAATATTCTATATTTGGTGCTATTTTATCAGCAGTAATTGCTGCTCTTGGCAACTCGATCATTGTACCAATTTTTACATTGAATTTAGTAGAGTATTTTTCTTCTTGACAGCTAATTGTTTCAAGCACATATGATTTTATATTTTTTAATTCCTCTACATCACTAATAAGTGGAATCATTAACTCAAGAGTACAGGTAATATTTTCCTCAATTTGCACTTGGAAAATCGCTTCAAGCATTGCCTCCACTTGCATTTGATATATTTCAGGATATGTTATGCCAAGCCTACAACCTCGATGTCCAAGCATTGGATTAATTTCATGAAGCACATGCAGCCTATGATCAATTAAAGCTTTTGAAATATTTAAAATTTTTGCAAGTTCTTCTTTATCTTTTTCCTCACGTGGCAAGAATTCATGAAGTGGTGGATCAAGCAATCTAATATTCACAGGTAGATTTTTCATGATCATAAATAATGATTTAAAATCATTAACTTGTAATGGCTTGAGCTTATTAATAGCATTCATGCGATGTTCATAATTTTGAGCGATAATCATTTCTCGCACTATAGGAATTTTATCCTCATCAAAAAACATATGCTCAGTACGGCATAAACCAATTCCTTTTGCCCCAAATTTTAAAGCAACGGAGGCATCAAGCGCAGTTTCAGCATTAGCTCTTACAACTAATTTTTTCTCTTCATCTGCCCATTCTAAAATAGTTGTGAATTCATTTGAAAAATTAGGTTCAACTAATTTAACATTGCCAATAATAATATTGCCAGTTGATCCATCAATGGTAATAGTATCACCCTGCTTTATGCGTGTTCCGTCACTTGTAGTAAAAAATTTCTCTGCCTCATTAACCATCAAACCTTTAACACCACAAACACATGGCTTACCAATTCCACGAGCAACAACAGCGGCATGTGAAGTCATACCTCCTCTTGCTGTGATGATTCCAACTGATAGATGCATTCCTTTTATGTCTTCAGGACTAGTGTCATTTCTAACCAATATGACTTTATGATGGTGCGACAATTCTTCAGCATCATAGGGAGAGAACACTGCAATCCCTGTATTGGCTCCAGGAGAAGCCGGCAAGCCACACGCAATAATATTAGGTTTATACGAATAGTTAATAGTAGTATGTAGCAATTGATTTAAAGATTCTGGATCAATTCGCATCAATGCTTCTTGCTTTGAAATTATTCCCTCATTCACCATATCTACTGCAACTTTTACAGCAGACGCGGCTGATCTTTTTCCAGATCTCGTTTGAAGAAGATATAATTTACCATCTTCAATTGTAAACTCAATATCCTGCATATCTTTAAAATATGCTTCCAGCTGATCACAAATCGATTTTAATTCCATGAATTGCTGAGGCATTAATTGCTGCATTGAATCTTCATCATCGGCAATTAATGGTAGTGGCGTTCTGATTCCCGCAACCACATCTTCACCTTGTGCGTTGATTAAAAATTCACCAAAAATCACCTTATTTCCATCAGACGGACTGCGCGTAAATACTACACCAGTTGCGGAAGTCTTACCTTTATTGCCAAATACCATTGATTGGATATTCACAGCAGTGCCCATATCATCACTTATATTATGAATTTTGCGATAAGTGACTGCTCTTGAACTTGTCCAAGATTTTAAAACTGCTTCAATTGCACAAATTAATTGCTGCATTGGATCTGATTCAAATTCTTTTCCAGTATATTTTTTTATTACCTGTTTATATTCGGCAATAATTTCTTTTAAAATTTCTTCAGGTAAGTCACTATCTTTTTCAATATTTGCAGCAAACTTATGATTTTCAAGAATTTCTTCAAATAAATAATTTGCAATTCCAAGCACCACAGTCGCAAACATCTCTAAAAATCTGCGGTAACTATCATAAGCAAAACATGGATTATTAGTTTGTTTAGCTAAAGATTGCGCAACTTGATCATTCATTCCAAGATTTAAAATGGTATCCATCATCCCTGGCATTGAGATTTTGGCACCTGAGCGAACTGATAATAACAATGGATTATCACTACCGCCAAATATTTTGCCGGTTTCATCTTCAATTTTACGAATATAATTTTTTATTTCGTATAAAAGTTCTGGAGTAAAAGGATCGGAATTATTAGAATATATTTTACATAAATCAGTGGAGATCGTAAATCCTGGTGGTATTGGTAACCCCAATTTACACATTTGAGCTAAATTAGCCCCTTTGCCTCCAAGAATATCTAACATTTCTGAATTACCTTCAGTTAATGTTTTGCCAAAGTAATATATTATTTTATTCATGGAAAAACACCCTTACAAATTCTGCAAATCAAGCCTATAAAACAATTGCTTTATACTATATTAATTTTGAGGTTTCAACTAGATTATAATTATATATTTTATGCTCTTTTATCACGACATGTACTAATAAACTTCATTTAACATAAATTGTTATGTTACTAATGCATTTTAAGAAAATATTTTGGTTTTTGCTCAGGATTCCATACATCCATTTTACTCATTACAATAGATTCAAATTCATCATCATCAATGAAATAATTAAGCCATGTAATAATGTTTTTATATTTACTATTAAAAAACCATTCCTGATCAACATAAGCAAACTGACGAATAAATGGTAATACTGCATAATCTGCAAGTGATAATTTACCCAATAAAAACTCATTATCTTCAAGCTGTAATTCATATTGTTCAAGAAATTCTTTTTCAATAATATCTCTTGAGTTATTTTGGTTTACATTAAATTTTTCTGGATATTTATAGTTGCGAAGTAAGGGTGCAAATGTATTATCATTTTTAATAATGAATGATTGAATTTCTATATTTTGAGTTTGGTTAACATCCAAAATATTTTCAGGGTCATGAATTGATAAAACATGTTTCATTATATCTAAACTTTGCTCTAAAATTCTTTCATCAGTTAGTTGCAGCACTGGCACTGTCCCTTTTGGTGAAATGTTAAGTAATTCCTGAGGTTTATTTTTTAAATCAACTTCGCGTATTATGCAATTAAATTTACTGTAGTTTAAAATCATGCGTGATCTCATTGCGTATGGACATCTGCGAAAACTATATAAAATATTATCTTTCATAATTACTAATTTTTTAATTATTGCTTGTTGCAAGCAGCAATATATTCTTTGTTTAATTCAAACACCGTCCACAACCAAACAAAACATATGATTACAAATGCAATCATTAAATATATTGAAATAGATGAAAAAGTTGCACTCGGAATAATAATAAATATCATTGATTGCAACAATGCACTCGTAGATTTTCCAAGCTTAGTGCCAATCATATCAGCTGCTGCTTTTCCCTTAGTTTTAATTTGCTCATCAAGTGGTACATAAGACATTTCTTTAGTTGAATCAAACAAAGTATACTTACTAGACTTACTTAATATATTTTGAATAGCTCCCATTACAAGCGCAAACATAATAGGATCTGTAAATGAAAAATATAACATCATAAAAGTTGCAACATAATCAAAATTTGCAACAATAAAAAAACCAAGCCCACTAATTAAAACCATAAATGGAGTTATGACAGCTGCAGATAACCAGCCAAGTTTTCTGACAATATTTGAGCCAAGTAACACAAATAATATTGTTAAAATACCAGTATAGCTTAGGTAATTACCTACAAAAGCTGCGAATTCTATTGGTGTTTTATAAATTTTTGTGGCTTCAGCTTTCCAAGGTCCTTCGACTAAATTAATTGCCAAACCGTAACAAAAGAGAAGAATTGTGATTAACCTTATATATCTTGAACTACAAATCATTTTGATGCTTTCTTTTAAGTTCATTTGGTTTTTTTTAACTTTAAACTGTAAATTTTCAGTAGCTGCTAAATCTAATATTTTATGATTTAACAGCCAAAAAGAACCTAAAGCAATAACGCCTAAACATAATACTACAGATATTACAACTTTAATTGATATCACATTGATATCATCAGTAATTGAATATAAATTTGCAAAATAATCACTGATAAAAGGTAAATTTATTAAAAAAGTACCAGATAAATATAAACCCGTTTGACCAAGCAAACTAAATAATGGGTAAAAGCGTTTTGATTCGTCAACGGTAGTTACTTTATTAACAAACTGCCAAAATAATAAAGCAAATATTGCATTTGGCCATAATTCGGCAATTATATAAAATAACGAAAAGCTCCAATTAGAGAGAAGTAATATAAACCATTTAAAATTAGGAAATCTGGTAATTAATCCATTAGCTGTGTCAGTTGACAGATGAAAAGTTTCATAATTAGGGTATAAATAAAAAGCAAAGAGAATAAAAAATCCAAGAAAAATAGACATTATAAGATAAAAAATATTCTCTCCTTTCATCACATTTACTAATTTTACATAAATGATAGTGACTAAAAAAGCAGCTGGAAGAACACCCCAAAATTTCAAAAAAGAGATAGTTTCAGGGCCAATCATTGTATTAATAACGCTATCTTTCATAGCGCGAATTAAGTTTTGAATACCTAATATACAAAACATCAAAAGCGTAATGAATAAAAATTTAGGTAACTCGAATTGATGAATTGGCCAGATATAGTCAAAAAATTGTTTGTACTTAGAATTTTTGAGAGAAGAATTTTCAGAAGAAATTGAATTATTATCTGAAATAGTCGGCATATGATCTAACCTAAATTATGTTTCTCGGCTAGGGCTACATAGTAGAGAACAAATAGATATTAGTCAAGGATAAATTTCTTAATTTAAAGCTTATATAGTTGAATTTACTAAAAAATAGACTGCATTATCAATTTTTAATATTAAAATGTTTATTGTAATCATTAAGAAATAATTGGTGAACGTCCACTATAATCAAGTTATGAAACGCACCTTGGTGTCATTTCCACGAAGGTGAGGATCTATAAGGAAAATTGGTACGGGTTGTTGATTAAAGAGTCGCCTGATACATTATATTATTTTTTAACAACTTCTCATTAACCATCTTTGATTTGCAGCTATAAATGATGGATTCAAGAAATTAGGTTTATTGTATTCTAATTCAAAATCATCTAATGTCATAACATTTCCGCCAGTTGCCTTGATCAAAGCATGGCCTGCAGCTATATCCCATTCCATGGTATTGCCAAATTTAGGATAAACGTCACAAGCTGATTCAGCAACTAGACATAATTTTATTGAACTCGGAATTGACAATATATTGTTGAGTTGGTTTTCTGCTAAATAATTTTCAACCAAAATATCCATATTTCTTGAGCTTACTACCGCAATATACTCGTCTTTTTGATGAATATTGGGTGGAATAATTTGATTATTTTTCTCAATGACTAATTTTTTATGTTCATCTGTATAATATAACATCTTAGTAATGGGAATATATATAAATCCATACTCAACAATATTATTAATAATCAAGGCGATATTAATAGTAAAATGATCACTGTTTTCAATATAACTTCTGGTACCATCAATTGGATCTATTAACCAAAATTGCTCTTGATTATTAATATTTTGGATTGTTCTTTCTTCACATACAACTGGAATATTAGGCAAAATTTTTGTCAATTTTTCAAAAATAAAATCACTGATTTCTTTATCAACATTAGTCACCGGAGAATTATCCTGTTTTATAATGATTTTGAGACCTTGCTTTCTAGCTTTTATCGATTTTTCGCCAGCTTGTATTATAATTGTTTTTAAGTATTGAATTAATTGCTTATCCATTTAATTCTTTGGTTTTTATTTGATATTTTCTACACTAGCCATATATGTATTTACTAATAAATAAGCCACTGTCATTGGCCCTACTCCACCAGGTACTGGAGTAATATATTTTACCACCTTTTTCACTTCTTCAAAATCAACATCACCAACTAGTTGACTCGTTGCCACAGAGTTCTCTATTCGATTTATTCCAACATCAATTACTAAAGCATTTTGGTTAAAATAATTTTTCGTTAAAAATTTTGGCACACCCACTGCAGATATTACTATATCAGCTTTATATGTAAATGACTCTAAATTTTCAGTTTTTGAATGACAAATTGTTACCGTACAATCTTCTTTTAATAAAAGTGCGGCAATTGGTCTACCTACAATATTTGATCTGCCTATAATAACGACATTTTTACCCGATAAATCACTTATTTGTGATTTAATTAAAGTAAGGCAACCACGAGCTGTGCATGGAACAAAGCCGTTTTCATAGGGACTATATAAAAGCCCAACATTTATTGGATGAAAACCATCAACATCTTTTTTAGGATCGATCGCATTTAAGATTTTAGATTTATCTATATGTCTTGGCAACGGCAGTTGAACAATCATTCCAGAAACATTTGGATCTTTATTTAATATTGAAATCTCTTTTAATAAATCATTCTGTGATATATTATCTTCAAATTCTTGCAAATCAGTAAGAATACCGACGCGAGCTGCAGCTTTAATTTTATTATGCACATATATTCTACTTGCCGAATTGCTACCAACCAGAATAATTGCAAGTTTAATTGTTTTATTATTTAACTTTTTATAATTTTCAATTTTAATTTTTAAATCAGCCAAAATCTCATTGCTGATTTTTTTTCCATCAATTATAACTGCTTCTTTTTTAATCACTCTTTATCCAAATATTTTTAGAAAATTTTTAAAAATAAAAAAAGACCTTACAATAAAATATTAAAGTAAGGCCCTCTTCTCTTTATTTAAAATGAATTACTGGTTGTTTTTGCTTTCACCAAGTACAGCACCAAGGATGTCTCCAAGGCTAGCTCCACTATCAGTAGAACCATACTCTTTAATTGCTTTTTCTCTTTCTTCCATTTCTAATGCTCTAACAGATAAGCCTAATTTACGAGTATTTTTATCAACAGAAATAATTTTTGCATCAATTCTATCACCTTCTGCAAATCTTTCTGCTTTTTGCTCTGATCTTTCGGCTGATAAATCAGCTTTCTTGATAAATCCAGTTACTTGCTCATCAATAGTAACTTCGACTCCTTCGTTAGTCACTTCTTTAACAATACATGTAATAACCATATTTTTCTTATACGTATCAGTACTTGCTTCATATGGATCCACAGTTAATTGCTTAATGCCAAGTGCAACTCTGTCTTTTTCAATATCAATGTTAAGAACTTTACATTCAACTTCATCGCCTTTGGTATAATTTTTAAGTAAGCTAGTGCCATTATTATCCCAGCTAATATCTGACTCATGAATCATACCATCAGTGTTATCATCAAGTGCAACGAACATACCAAAATCAGTTATGTTTCTAATTGGCGCTTTAATAATGCTACCAATTGGGTTTTTAGCTGCAAAACTTATTAATGGATTATCATGACATTTTTTAATACTCAATGAAATTCTATGTCTTTCAGTATCAACATCAAGAATCACAAATTTAACTTCTTGACCAATGGTTAGAAGTTTTTTAGGATTTTGATTTGATTTACCCCAAGCAATTTCAGATGAGTGAACAAGTCCTTCAATTCCATCTTTTAATTCAATGAAAACACCATAGTCAGTTATGTTAGTAATCTTACCAGTCATAACTTTGCCCATTGGTAACTCTTCAGTAATGTTTTCCCATGGGTTTATGTCCAGTTGCTTCATGCCAAGAGAGATTCTCTTAGTTTCTTCATTAAATTTAATCACAACTACTTTTACTTCTTGTCCAAAGCCTAAAATTTCTGATGGATGATTAATTCTACTCCATGAAATATCAGTGACGTGTAATAAACCATCAACGCTACCTAAATCAACAAATGCACCATAATCGGTAATATTTTTCACAATACCAGTTAGAACATCACCTTCTTTAATTGAAGATAACATTTCTTCTCTAGCTTCAGAGCGTGACTCTTCTAGAATAGCTTTACGAGATACAACGATGTTTCCCATTTTTCTATCCATTTTTAAAATCTGGAATGGCTGAGGAATATCCATGAAAACTGTAGGATCTTTAATTGGTCTAACATCAGCTTGGCTTCCTGGTAGGAATGCTACAACACCTTCTAGATCAACCGTAAAGCCACCTTTGACTCTACCGAAAATTGTTCCAACAACATTTTCAGCTTTTTCAAACATACCTTCAAGCTTAAGCCATGACTCTTCACGCAGAGCTTTTTCACGACTTAAAATAGTTCCTCTTCTTCCTTCAACTCTTTCGACAAACACATCAACAATGTCACCAATTTTAGGCAATGGTTGATCGCGAACTATTTGGAATTCAGATATTGCTATTCTACCTTCATTTTTAAGACCAACATCAACGATAATTACATCATTAGTTGTGTCTACTACTTGTCCTTTGACAACTGAACCTTCTTTTATATTTGAAGTACTTACAGTTTCAAGCATTGATGCAAAATCTTCTGTAGATGCTGTTACTTGTGCAAGTTGAGGAATAAATCTTTTTTTAATATTCATAATTTAAGCATTTTTTTTAAGACTAAAAAATCAATGCCAAATTTTTAAGTCCTAATTTTAAAATTAAACAAATTTTGTCAATCAGTGGCATTAAACTGATTTATCAATGATAGTTTTTATTTTTTGAATAACCTCGTCAGGACTAAGATAACTTGTATCGATTAAATAAGCATCACTTGCTTGCACTAATGGTGCTATATCACGATTCAGATCTCTTTCGTCTCTAATTTTAAGTTGATTCAAAATATCAGATAGTATACAACTTTTTCCGCTTTCGCACAACTGTTTATATCGCCGATTTGCTCTTATGTTTACATCAGCTGTAATATAAATTTTTAAGTCAGCTGATGGGGCAATCACTGTGCCAATATCTCGACCTTCCATTATGACTCTTGAGTTAACTTGAATTATATTTTTTAAATATATTCCAAGTTTTTCTCTAACTTCAGATATTACAGAAATTTTTGATGCAATACTGCCAATTTCTTCACTGCTTAAATCAACATCTTTTATTCGAGAAAAAATATCAATATCCTGAATGAGTTTGATTAATTTTTCTGGTTTCCTTATATCCAATTTATCTTGAATACAAATATACGCAAGACCTCGATAAACTAAACTGGATTGAAAATATTTTAGGTCAAATTCCTTGGCAATCATTGAGCCAATTAAACCTTTACCAGAAGCAGAAGGACCATCTAATGCTAATACAAATTTTTGCTCTTTATCGTATATTTTTTTCAAAATCAGTTCTTAAATTTAATATTATTTTATGTTTTTAAATAATTTTATTGATTATAGCAAATTAAATTCTTGAATTTGAAATAATTTAGTAGTAGAAAAGTGATGCTTCTTTTTTTAAACTTAAATTTAATTGTAAAAAATAAGTTTACTCAAGGGCGATTAGCTCAGTTGGTTAGAGCGCTACGTTGACATCGTAGAGGTCGGAAGTTCGAGTCTTCTATCGCCCACCATTTTTCTGTAAGTGTTCACTATAATTAAGCGAGACCTTTCACGACAATGAAGTTATGCAACGCACCTTGGTATCATTCTCGCCAAAGAGGTAATGACTATCTCTGTGATAATTTGTACAAAAATCAAAAAGTCGTGAACTCCCACTTTTTTCTACAATACTGATCAAAATTAGTTTGCCTCGCGTTAGATAAATTAATCAACAACGAATCGCCACTGCTTGTCAATCCCATTTTTAATACCAATTCGCGAGGTAGTAACAAACTTTGTCACAACTTCTCCCTTTGCTACATAAAAATTGTCATTATCAATTAAGTCAGTGTTATTATTTTCTCTGGTAATTTCTAACTGCCGACAAAGCTTTCCTAGTCCATTTAAAATCATTGCTTTAGGAGTACGTAATTTTAATCCTCTAATTAATACCGCTCCAGGCTCACCATCATTTTCAGTTACAATATTTAGGCAATGATACATACCATAAGTCAAATATACATAAGCAAAGCCTGGTATCCCAAACATAATTGCAGAGCGCGGCGTTGCTCTCTTATATGCATGTGATGCTGGATCATCTGAGCCGCGATAAGCTTCTGTTTCTGTAATTATTCCCTGATATTCATTAAATACTAAAATTTGACCTAGAAGCTTTTGAGCCACTGTGACGGTATTATCATTAAAAAATTCTCTAGTCAATTTTTCTCTTTTATTATGTAAGAATCGCATAATATATATATTTATTATTATTAATAATAAATATATAAGAAAAAATTAAGAGAATAAAGAAGTATAAAAAAATGGTTGCGGGGGCTGGATTCGAACCAACGACCTTCAGGTTATGAGCCTGACGAGCTACCAGACTGCTCCACCCCGCGATAAGTATCAAAGTATTTTGATAAAAAGCATCATAAACTATTTAAATAATAATAGCAAGGTGGAATTTAGCTATATTTTAAGAAAATTTACCTTTAACACAAATTTTATAGGATCGAAATAGTATATACTATGACTTAGTACATAACAGAAAAATTGATTAAAAAGATAACATATGCACAAGCTATATTAATTAATAAAAATCAATATTTTATAGCTGACTAATTTTAATCATTCTTTGTTTAGCCTCATTCCAAGTATATTGAGTATTTACCACCTTTATTTCCGTGACAATAATATCTCCATTTGGTAATTGCGCTATATCAAGTCCTTTTTGTAATGATTCAACAATTAAGGAGGTTGAACCACAAATATATTTTATTTCAGAAAAAACATCATTATCTAAAGCTTTATCTTCAGATATTTCTTGTACTGAGTTTAAATTCATTCTTTATTGCCAAAATTAGTTAACAAAATATTTAAAATTCCAAACATAATTTAGCATATATTACAATCGCAGTCAAGTTTTTTAATTGTTTTTTCTTAAGGTAAAAATATTAATTGAATTATATTTGAGCTATTCTTAAAAAGGAATATAAGATATAATCAAAAAAATTTCAATTTGCAAATCTGGACAGAGTAAATGAAGAAAAATATTTCTTTTTTAAATAATTTTAAGCATGATAATACATTACTAAGTTTAATTAAGCTATATAAACATTTTATTTTTCATAATCAAAAAAAAATGTACTAGTGTTGTTACTGATTGCTTTTATAAGCGGCTTAGTTCCAGTTATCGATGGATTATATTTGCAAAATATAACAGATTCAATTGAAAAATATTCTGATAAAGATTTAGTACACATTAACTTAGCATCAGCTTTATTTAAATGGATATTTATATATGCTGCATGGTGGGAAGGACAAAATATTATGTGGCGATTATATGATTATTGTTACTTAAAAGCCATGCCTCACATTAAAGCCCATGTCATTGATGAATTCTATAATCATGCTCAATATCATAGTCATAAATTTTTTCAATCAAACTTAGCTGGTAATATAACAAATAGAATTACTGAAGCATCACGTTCCATTGAAATGATTTTTGCTGGTATAAATGAAAAAATGGTACGAAAATTTTCAGGATTGGTTTTTGCAGTTATAACTTTATACATTGTTCACCCCACTATTGCGACAATTTTTATAAGTTGGTTGATTGCATTTGTCAGCATTAGTATATATTTTTCTAAAACCATCAACTCCTACTCAAAAATTTTCAGTAAAAATAAAGCTATAGTAGCTGGAAAAATTGTAGATTCTATTGCGAATATTTCAGTTGTTCGAATGTTTTCATCGCATAAACATGAGCATCATTACTTAAGAAAATATCTCAATAATTCAATTCAAAGCGATCAAGCTCTGCAATGGTTTATGTTTAAATTACGCTATGTTCTTGGCACATCATGTACTATAATGATTGGGTGCATTATTTATTATACTACAATATTGAGAAGTGATCTTCACATCTCAACAGGTCAAGCAGTGCTAGTCATAACGCTTTGTATATCTGTCATTGGTGATATTTGGGATTTGACACAAGAATTAGGAGATTTATTCGAGCAAATTGGCGCTTTTAACCAATCTCTAAGCCTGCTTAACGCAGATGCCATCAAAGATGCTCCTGACGCTCGAGAATTAGTTATTAAAACACCTATAATTGAATTTAAAGATGTTACCTTTAATTTCACTAACAATGAGAATGTTTTTAAAAATCAAAATATTATCATAGCGCCTTATCAAAAGATTGGTCTGGCTGGTTTTTCGGGATCAGGTAAAACGACATTTACAAATCTTATTTCTCGTTTATATGAAATAGATGGTGGAAGTATTTTGATCGATGGTCAGGATATCAGCAAAATATCTCAAGACAGTTTGCATAAAAATATCTCAGTAATTCCTCAAGAACCCATATTATTCCATCGCAGCATCAAAGAAAATATTTGCTATAACATGCCAAATGCCAGTTTTGAAGAAATGGTAAAAGCGGCAAGAGCAGCTCGTGCTCATGATTTTATCATGAATCTTCCACAACAATATGATACAATTTGTGGCGAAAGAGGTAATAACCTATCAGGTGGTCAAAGGCAATTAATAAGCATAGCGCGAGCTTTCTTAAAAAATTCCCCAATCTTAATCCTTGATGAAGCAACGAGCGCACTCGATAATTATACTGAAAAACTAATTCAAGAATCATTAAATAAATTAATGATCAATAAAACTGTAATAGTAATTGCTCATAGGTTATTCACACTTTTAAATATGGATAAAATATTAGTATTTAATAAAGGACACATCGTTGAGCAAGGCACGCATGAAGAACTTAAAAATAACGGTAAGATATATAAAATGCTCTGGACTAGCTATTGAGCATATGTTTGGTAAGGAATTATGAATAATATTAACTTATTATTTATAATAAATATTTTATTTGAAGTTAAGAAATATATTGCAACCTATGTTTTAATAGTGTATTTTAAAATTATACTTAAGGTTTGCTTGAAATAAATACGGAAGAAGGTTTTAATTCTAAGTTATCCATGTTTTTAAAAGAACTTAACAATTTAGAATTCAGAGGTATGATAAAAAGTAAAATAATTGATAACTTGTTAACTTCATTAAAAGAATCTCCTCTAGAATCTTACCCAAAATGTTTTAAAGATCAATATTATCAAGCAGGAGGAGTAGGATATAAAAGATCTTATGAAAAAAGATGTTAAGGTAAAGGTATGGCAAATTCCATAGAATTTATACTTAAGTTAACTGAAAGGTGTAATCTTAATTGTAGTTATTGTTATTATTTTAATGGCTCGGACAAAAGTTTTAAAGAAAAACCAGCGCGATTGAAAGCAAATATAATAGATGGAATAATATCTTTTTTGTTACAAGCCATTAATGAACTTAATCTAGACTCAGTTGGAATTGTATTTCATGGAGGTGAGTCGTTATTATTAAATAAAGGTTTTTTCGTTGAATATTGTGATAAGCTCAAAAAATACTTAGAGCCAAAATTAAAAGAACTAACTTTTTCGCTTCAGACTAACGGTATGTTAATTGATGAAGAATTGATACAAATATTTCAAAAATATAAAATAAATCTTGGAATTAGTATGGATGGTCCTAAATTATATCATGATGAATATAGAATAACACATGCCGGCAAAGGTAGTTATGAGCAAGTAATTAAATCAATAAACTTATTAAGAAAACATGATTATGATTTTGGTATATTAAGCGTCATAGACCCCACGAAAGATCCAGCTTTAATATATAATCATTTTACAAAAGGTTTGAGCATAAATAGATTAGACTTTTTATGGCCCGATTTTACTCATAATTCACCACCACCTTATCCCGCGCAAATGTATGGTGATTTTATTACAAAAATTCTAAAAATATGGATTTCTGAAGACAATTCTAATATAAAGATTAGGTTTATTGACTCCTATATGAGAATGTTTCTAGGAGAAAGAGGTTATATATATGGAGAAGGTAGCAATAGCTTAGGTACATATCCTATTTTCGTAATAAGATCTGATGGGGAAATTACTCCTTCTGATGAATTAATGTGTACAGATCCAGATTCAGTGATGCGAATGAATAAAAGTATTTTCAATACTACTCTAAAAGAATTTTTTGCTCTATCAATATTTTTTGAAATTCAAAATGCTTACAGCAACTCTCCTAAAGCATGTTCTGAATGTTGTTGGGAGACTATATGCGCAGGAGGGCGCGCATCAAGCAGATTTAGTAATAAAAATCGGTTTGATAACCCTTCAGTTTATTGTGAAGGGTTAAAAGTCTTCTTTTCAGAAATTTTTAAGTATCTTATATGTTCAGGTGTATCAAAAAAAGATATAGCAAAAAATCTATGTATAAAAAACTATTAAATGTTTTAAAGTTAATATTATTCATTAAAATCTTAACACATTCATTAGCTCATGCAGAATTTAAAAAAATCAATTACGATATTATATTTTTTCCAGATCATCTGTTGTTAAAAATGTGTACGATTGATCAAGCTAGTGACAGCACAGAAATTAAGTTGCCGCAGTTGTTTTTTACCAATGCGTATAAAAATGTTTTTACTGTTGAAACATATATAGGAAATATTAAAAATATATTAAACCCAGAATATGATTATATACTCTTACATCATAATGCAGGAGATAAAATATGTATACAATATAAACTAGATAGTATGAGCTCGCAAGGAAAACATTTATTCGATATAGAACAAGAGAACTTCTTTTTTATAACTGAATATGTATTAGCTTTAGTTGAGTACAAAGGACAGGCGCAAATAAATTTTTTGTTTCATAATTATGATCAACCAATTATCAGTAGTTTAAATATTAATAGTTCGTTTAATCAGAGTTTTAGCATAGTAGATAAGTATAATAATTTAGTTAAAAGTTTTTTTATTTCTAATTATCAATCTGTAAAGCTTGTAGAAAATGATTATATATTCTTCCCTAGTGACTTTACACAAGATTTTTCCAAGAATTTAATATCTTACTTGCGTTCCATTACCCTATTATGTAAAGAGTTTTTTCTTATAAATAATCAACGTTCATTTGTTACTAATAATAGTTTTATTTTTGTTAATTCTAAAGACAAGAATACTAATTCAGGAATTGCTCAAAAAGCTATGAACTCTAGTTATCAAGTGATAGCGACTAGTAATAATAGTAATCTTGATGACCAATTAAAACATACCATACTCCATGAATATTTACATCAATGGTTTGGTTTAACTTTTAAACCCCAAAGTATTAATGATAGTAGGTGGTTCTTTGAAGGAGTGACAGATTATTACGCTGCAAAATTAAATTATATTTTTAACCAGTTTGATTGTGATAGTTTTTTTAAAATATTTAATAATAAACTTCAAAATTACTACTATAATAATTTTGATAAAATTTCACTCACCGAATCTAACGTAGGAATGCCTATTTATGATTTAATAGACTATGATTTAGGTTTTATATTGGGAAGCCTTATAGATAATAAAATAAGCTTTCACAATCCACAATATAATTTAGATTTTTTTGTTAAATCTTTAGTAGACAAAGAGCCAATATTTGTTAAAGAAAAATTTTTTAGTGATATTGAAAATGTTATTCAACTTGACCTCGCTCAGTTTGTTAATAAAGCACTAAGCTCTAATAGAACTTTATATAAAATACTCCCTAAAACAATATGTATACATAACAACAATGCTTGCAGGACATTAACTTTAATTGAAGATAAAACACCAAATTACGGGTTTAATCTTCTTAAGAGTCTTAAAAATTTTGAGATGATAGAAGTTCAGATTAATTCTTTAGCGTATAATTTAGGATTAAGAGAGAAGCAATTTATTAAAGAATTTACCCAAAACCCGCAGGATAAAACAATATCTATTGGGATTGATTACGATAATGGAAAAATAAAAACATTTAATATCCACCCTGTTTATAAAAAAATAAAATTACCTCAATATATTTTACAAAGAGTCTCTCAAGAATAATTGCGTCTGTTCAAAATACAAACCAATAGTCGCATTATTTTACAAATCCAATAAGCATTTCTTCAGGAACTCTACTTCCTCCAACCATATTTAAAATTAGCTTTCCATCTTCTTGGTCAACAGATTCTACATTGGCTATTAAAACTGGGCGATCTGTTTCACCTGAGAATTCTGAACCATTTTCTCTTGCATAAATTGGTGTAAATTCTCGTCTATATGAGGCGCCAACTTTGGCAACTGCGTCACTATCATCAATACTACCATCCCAAGCTGGAAACGTGATCAGCACCCTGCCTTGCTCATAATATTCTTGACATTCAGGCTTAAGCGCTATATTGCCCATTCTGATTTCATCTTCAATATGAAAATTGGTTTGAATGCGCTGTTGTTCATTTAAATTATCGTAATTTGCAACGTGTAATACTCCGTTAATATAATTATTTATCCTTACCTGACCAGCATTATCTAAATAATGATAAGGCTTATACTCGCCCTTAATGATTTTTACTAAACCTTTGCTAGTTTCATCATAAATTGACATTTGCCCATAATTAATAACCCCGTCTTCTTCAGGTCTAAATAACAAGAACTGAACATTTTCTTCATTATTTTCGAATTGAAAAATATCATTACGATAAGTAACTTTTGCTCCAATATAATCTTGCCTTCTTTGTTCAATTGGAGTTAAGTAATCACCGACAATTGAATTAATATTATATGCACTAAAAGTATCTTCTTCATTTGATAGAAATTCATCGAGGCGCAAATCTATTCCCACTACTTTAGTTTTATAATCATATTTTAATTCAGTTTTGAATTTTTCTAAATCATTTGTACTATTAACAAAAACTTTTAAAATATAATTACCATCTTCTAAATTTGCATCTTTGGGTTTAATCGAAATTTTACCAGAGCCTATTTCTATTTTATTAAAATGATTGATTGTTTTAATGAATTTATTATTTAAATCATAAACATTGATGGATAAAGATTCGACATTTTCTACATGATTATTATAATACACATCAAGCGTACCTTTCTTCACTTGAGCACGTGAAAAATCAAGCGACACCTTTTTATTAATTAAGTCAGGGTTCAGGTAATTTGTTTCTTTTATTTTTTCAATATCTCGTGCGCCTTGGATCTGATCTCTGGTGATCAAGCTATTATTAACGAATAAACCAACAGCAACACCTTTATCGATTTTTATTGAGTCAACTTTACCAGAAAGTATGGCATTAGCAGTAACTGGGAACGTTACAGAGTTACCTCCTATATCTTTGTGCCCCATAGCTTTGATATTCAAGGTATATGTTCCATTTTCTACTTTTCCTCCTTTATCATCCTTTCCATCCCAAACAAATTGATGCTCACCTAATTTACCCACTTTTCTTACAGTTGCAACAGGCAGATTTTTACTATCCCTAATTGTAAAAACTAAATTAATTACTGCAGTTGGAGAGTCCTCATTATGCGTTACTTTATAATTAAACTTAACAGGATCTTCTCCATTAAAATTCTTAGTATCATCTTTATAGTCAATAATTTTATCTTTAAGGTCCATTAAATTAACAGCAGGATTTTTTTGCGCCTCAATTGCCATTATTTGGGCCTGAATTGCTGCTTTACTGCCCATCAAGCTAGCAATATTATTTGCAATCTCTCCTACAATTTTTCCATTATCACCACCATTATCGCCAGATGTAATTCCCTGATTTTTCATGTGCGATAACAATAATTTTGTCGAATAATCCGCCGCTTTTTCAATCTGTTCTAATGGTTTAGTTAAATCAATTTGTTTATTACCATTAAACTGGTTTGCTTCAGCTTGTTGATTTTCTAATAATTTACTAAACCCTTCCGATTTAATCGGATTATTACCACTAAAAGAGACTCCTTTAGTTAATTGATGCTCAAAATTTCTAGTATTATTTGAAACTGACATTGTTGATGCTTAGACCATTATATTGAAATTAGTTTGAGAATGTTCTTCTTTTATAGAATTTGAATTATGATTCTCCTCAATAGAAGCAACTTCTTCTTTTTCATTTTCTTCAAATTCTAGTTCGTTATGTACAAAATTCTTCATCCAGTTATTTCTATCTTCATTATTTTCAAAATAAGAACTATTTTGATCTTGGGGTTGTTTGCCCATTTCGAATTCTAATTTTGTTTCTTCATCAATTGATGTAATTGTTTTCAGAATTTTATCCAAATCTTTTCTATTATTCTCTAAAATTTCTGCTGTTTGTTGATTTTGGCAGGTAATTTTTATATTTTGTATTTTTTTACCATTATCCTCGCCCATAATAGAAACAATTTTAACTGTAATTGACCCCAATTCTTCAGGGAACAAATTAACTATAACCTCATTTTTGCCAATTTGAGTATTATTGGATAATTCCATGATAGCATTTGACACCTGAGTTTCAAGTTTTGGATATGAAATTACAGAAGAATTACTCTGTCTAATATTATTTTTTAGAGGTGAAAATTGTAATAATTCATCTCCATTTTTAAAATCATCATTATTATTTTTTTTATCAAAATTCTCAAATTTTGATGCAGTATCAATTATTATTTCATCTTCAGTATTGATCAAACTCAAATCAGCTTCATCACTAGTTTTTTTATCAATATTAGTATCGGCTAATATGACATTTGAATGCGCTGCAGAACTTAAAGTGATTTGCTTATCTATATTATTATTTTCTTTAAATTGAACATTTAAAGAGTTTAATTGAGGATTAGAAATTTGTTTTATAATAGGACTCTTAATAACTTCTACATTGTTTGTAACTTTTGAAATTTTAGATTCATCTGCTTGAATAATATTTGATGCTAAATCAATTTCTTTAATATTTTCATTAACAACAATTTTCTGCTGTGGATGCGTATTGATTGTTTGTTTACCTTGACCATCAAAATCAATTACCGCAATAGCTTCTTTTATATCTTGTTTATTGGTAATATTTAATGAATTCAAATTTATGTCTTTAGACATCGCAATATTAGGTTGTAAGAGTAATTTCTCTTCAAATTCTAAAATATTATTTTTATGTTCATCATCGCTTTGATTGTTCTCTAATAATTCGTCAGCAATATTTTCCTGATCTAAAATAAATTTTTCTTCTACTATTTCCAATAAACTATTATTTAATATTGGATTCAGCAAGGAACAATCAATATTTATCTCATTTTCAACAATTTCTTTTTCATCATCAGAATCAGTTTGCTTGCTACTTGTTTTTTGCTCTGATTGAATCTTCAAAGAAACATCTTCATTATCAATTTTTTTTGATTCTTTAGTCTCCTGATTTATTTGAAATAATTTCTTTTCATTATCCAAATTTAAATTTATTTTGTGAGCGTTAGATTTTAGAAATTTAGTATTTGAATCTGTGCTTAATAATTCTGTAACCGCTGCAGACATAGCAATATTTCCGTAAATAATATTAATACTATTATAAAAAGCATAAAGCGTGCCAAAAAAATATAAATATTGTTTTATTTAATTACAATACAATTTTGCTTACGAGAAATTAATTTTTTACAAACTAATTTTGCATGATTTAATGATGGATAAGTTCCTGCTAAAATCATATAAAATATGCGGTTATTAGCCCCTTCAATCCTTTTTGTGATAAGATTTGCATTACCTAATATTTTATAATGATTATTAACAATTCGCTGCCAATGAACTTTAGCATCTTCTTCTGACGAAGCGACTGAGAGTTGAATTTTATAACCATAGTTTTCGTTTTTAATTACATTGTTGTCATTAAAATTAAAATAGTTATCCTGTGATTTTGTGATATTTAGCATAGAACTTGGTATCAATATTTTATCATCAACTTCTTCATTAGTTTCATTAGATTGATTTTTTAGAATATTGGGAATGACATATTCATTGATATTGTTACTTGCCTCGTCATTGGTGTATACATCATAATATTCACTATTACTTAATATCTCATCTATGGCATCCAACGAAATGACCGAATCATCATTTTCAGCTAAATTATTAATTATAATAGGCTCTTCTGGACTTGGCAGAATATTTATCTTTCTATTTTTCTTTACGCCAGATTGTAATTTTTCATAAACTAAACTATCAGAATTTGGAATTACGATTCCTCCTGGATCTTCAGGTTTTTTTTTAATTAAATCTGTGTCTGGAGCAATTGTTATTATCTCACTTTTAGATTTTTTATGTAAATAATAGTAAGAAGCAAAGCTTCCAACTATTATTACAAAACTGGCAATGAAAATAAGTTTGATACGATACATTACATTTTATCGATAGGTTTTACTCCCATAACGCTAAAACCAACTGCAATAATCTTGCGAATACTTTCAACTAATGCAAGTCTTGCAGCAGTGAGCTCGATGTCTTCTTCGATGTTAAAGCGATAATCATTATTTTCTTTGCCCAAATTCCAAATTGAATGAAAATGAGACGCTACCTCTATTAAATAATAAGCAATTCTTTGTGGTTCACAAAATTTGGCCGCTCCTGTTAGAGTTTTAGGCCACGATGCCAATAATTTAATTAATTGTATTTCTTCTTCCGTGGACAATAAAGACAAATTAAATTCATTATTGATAAATTTCTCATAAGCTAGTGGAATAGTCTCTATCGCTTTTGCCATAATAGATTTAGTTCTGACATGAGCGTATTGAACATAAAAAACGGGATTATCTTTTGATTGTTGTTTAACTTTGTCAAAGTCAAAATCAAGAGTCATATCATTGCGACGAGTGAGCATCATAAATCTAATAATATCCTTACTAAAATGAGAAGTAACGTCACTAACGGTCATAAAATTACCACTACGCTTAGACATTTTAATTGGTTTATTATTTTTTACAAAATTTACCAGCTGACTAATTCTAATATCACTCTTAACTTTCCCATCACCAAGTGCATTTATAACAGCCTGTATTCTCTTAACGTAACCACTATGATCAGCACCTAAGATATAGACTAATGTTTTGAAGCCACGATCAATTTTATCTTTAGCATAAGCAAAATCAGCAGCTAAATATGTCCAAGATCCATCACCTTTTTGTACTGGACGATCTTGGTCATCGCCATAGTTAGTTGACCTAAATAGTAACTGTTCTTTTTCTTGCCATTCTTCATCAATTTTACCTTTGGGTGGAGGCAATATGCCAGTATAAATTAACCCCTTTTGTTCAAGAATTTTAATAGCATTATCTATTTTATTATCATTATGCAAAGATTGTTCTGAAAAAAATACATCATGATGAACACCAAGTTCTGATAAATCTTTTTTAATTAAGCCCATCATTTCATCAACAACTAAGTCTTTAATTTTATTATTGATTTGCTCTTTGTTTAAATTTAATAATTCATTACCAAATTTATCAGCGATTTTTTGCCCAACTTCTTTAATATAATCCCCAGGATATAAACCTTCTGGTATAATGACTGAATTACCTGTAATTACTTCCTTATAACGTAAATATGCGCTATCCAAAAGCGTATCTATTTGAGAACCAGCATCGTTGATATAATATTCCTTAGTTACATCATATCCACATAATTTAAGCACATTTGCAAGTGCATCACCGTATACTGCTCCTCGTGCATGACCAACATGCATAGGACCTGTTGGATTTGCAGAGACATACTCAACATTGATTTTATAACCATTACCAATATTTTCCTGCCAAAAATCTTTATCATCATTAAGAATGCTTTTAATACATTCATGCCACTTGTCAGCTTTAATTGTGAAATTAATAAAACCAGGACCTGCAACTTCAATATGTGCAATATATGGAATTTTTAATAAATGTTCTTTAAGTTGCAATGATATTTCTCGAGGATTTGAACCATTTTTTGCAGCAATAATCATTGCAATGTTGGTTGATATATCACCATTTAAGTGATCTTTAGGAGCTTCTAAATTACCTTGCGCCCAAATTTCTTTATCATCACAAATAGCACTACCAATAGTGACTAAGTCATGCCACAATTCTTTAAAAATATTCATAAACCTGTACTTGCAAAATTTAAATTATAAAAAGCCTGATATTGTTTTATTGCAAAACGATCTGTCATACCAGCAATGTAATCAGCTATAACACCCATTTTTGTATGCTCATTATTTTCAATTAATAATCTCCATTCAAATGGAAGTAATTGGACGTTTTCAACATAAAGTTTAAATAAATCTCTAATAACATTTTGACATTGAAGCGTCACAGCCGTTACTCGATGATGCTTATACACTCTTTTCATCAAAAAATCTTTAATTAATTTTACTTCTCTAGTAGTGTTATCCGTAAATTCAACAACTTGCCTACCTAAATTACGAATGTCTTCTTCTGTTTTTATTTTATAAGTTTCAATGTTTATTGAAGTTTGAAATAATAAGCTCTCAATTAAATGATGAG
>RXKF01000082.1:0-1371 GCA_003963235.1 Rickettsiales bacterium | reverse complement strand
TAACTTCATATATTAATTTTGAATCATCAATGTTAGGATAAGTATTTTTGACTTCGTAAATATATTTATCTATAAATTCAATTTCTCGTAATTCTTGATATGTAAATATTTTAGCATTAATACTATCTTCCAAATCATGGCAAATATAAGCAATGTCATCAGATAAAGCAGCAACTTGAGATTCCGCAGATGCATGTTTAGTTAAATCAAGGCTCACTTTCTGATCATATTTAAATATATAATCATATGATTCAGACCATTCTACCGGTCCATTATGCTTAACTACCCCCTCTAGAACTTCCCAAGTTAGGTTAAGACCATCATATGCTGCATACTTTTGCTCTAGACAAGTCAATAGTTTGAAGGAGTGTGCATTATGAGAAAAGCCACCATAATCTTTCATACAGGCATTAAGTGCATCTTCTCCAGCATGACCAAATGGCGCGTGCCCTAAATCGTGAGCAAGTGCTACGCCCTCTGCAAGATCTTCGCTTAAACCCATAGCTTTAGAAAGCGATCTTGCAATTGTTGAGACCTCAACAGAGTGCGTCATTCGGTTTCGATAATGATCACCTTCATGATTTATAAATACTTGCGTTTTATATTGTAATCTTTTAAATGCATTTGCATGTATTATTCTATCTCGATCTCTTTCAAATTCATTCCGGTAAGGAGTTGTTTTTTCTGGATGCACCCTACCCCTAGAATTTTCTGGCAGACAAGCATAGGTTTTTAACATATTATTAAATCTCTTGAAAATTAGGCTTAACATTAATATATTGTTATAAATAAATTTTTTCAAACCATTTCTAAAAAACTTAAAAATTTACTATGAAAATAGAACTAACCAATGAAGCTGCAAAACGAATTCTGGAGTTAATATCTTCAAGTAAAACTACTCCCATAGCCTTAAGAGTATCTGTCGATGGTGGGGGCTGTTCTGGTTTTATGTATAATTACGAATTAATTGATAAAATCAATGACGATGATTTAATCATAACAAATGGAGAAGCTAAGGTAGCAATCGATCCAGTGTCGCAAGAATTTTTAAAGGATTGCGTAATTGATTTTATTATTGAACTTGGCAGTAGTTATTTTCAAATTAAAAACCCACAAGCAACTGCAAAATGTGGCTGTGGTAATTCCTTTGCAATATAAAGTAACACGATATATTAAAGTATTAAACCTAAAATTTAATTGTTAACTTTCTTCAATTGCATCACCTATAATTTCTGTCTCTACAATAATTTTATCCGCATCCAGTTCTGAATTATTTATCTCTAAATTTGATGAAGTTTCTTTAGCTATCCTTGCTTCTTCAAGTAGTTGATTAATGTATTCGTTATCACTTATTGAGCAGTTGTCTGTATT
>RXKF01000017.1 GCA_003963235.1 Rickettsiales bacterium | reverse complement strand
CATCCTTTGCAATTATCCATTTCTTAGCCTTTTTGCTATATTTTATTACCTCTACCTTCCTATGTCAACTGTTATTTAGCAATGCCATTTATAAAAATTACTTACACTTGCTTTTTGTGAATAAATTGAGTAAATTCTTTAGGTTATAAATCTTTTAAAGAAATTGAATTTAAGTGTCTGATCTATTTGGCTTTAATGCTAATATAAAAACTAAAGATAATAGTTATACTGCAAATGATATTGAGGTGCTAGAAGGTCTTGAGCCTGTGCGTATGCGCCCTGGTATGTATATTGGTGGGACAGATGAAGATTCAATGCATCACCTAGTATCTGAAGTGCTTGATAATTCAATGGATGAAGCAGTTGCTGGTCATGCAACTCGTATCACAATTGAAATGCTTAAAGACGGATATATATCTATTGGTGATAATGGTCGAGGTATTCCGATTGATAATCATCCGAAATTTCCTAATAAATCGGCACTCGAAGTAATATTAACAACATTACATTCAGGTGGTAAATTTACTGATAAAGCTTATCAAACTTCTGGAGGTCTTCATGGCGTGGGTATTTCTGTTGTCAATGCTTTGTCTGAAAACTTAATTGTTGAAGTTTATAGAGATGGGGTAGTATATTCTCAAAAATATTCTCGTGGTGTTCCTCAAACTGTGCTTGAACAATCACCTACTTTAAAAAAACTTAAAGGCACTAAGATAAGTTTTAACCCAGACTCTGATATTTTCGATAAAAATTTATCCTTTAAGCCTAAAAAAATATATGATCTGGCAAAATCAAAAGCATATCTATATAAAGGCGTTGAAATTCAGTGGAATTGTGCTCCTGAACTAATTACAGCAAATGAAGTTCCTGTAACTGACATAATTCATTTTCCTGGTGGTTTGCGGGAATATCTAGATTCAAAACTAAGTAAAGAGCATATCATTGGTGAAGAGATTTTCTCGGGTAGCGCTGAAATTGCTCATGAAAATATTAAAGTTGAGTGGTCAATTTGTTGGCACGAGAAAGAAAATTTTATAAAATCATACTGCAACACTATTCCAACTCCTTTGGGAGGCACTCATGAACAGGGTGTTAGATCGGCGCTTGCTAGAGCCGTTAAAATTTATGGTGAAATGACTAATCATAAAAAAGTGCTACAAATCACTGCGGATGATATTTTAGAATCTGCCTGTTTAATGCTTTCAGTTTTTATCAAAAACCCAGTGTTTCAAGGGCAAACTAAAGAAAAATTAGTATCCAATAATGTTGCCAAGCATGTAGAAAATGTGGTCAAAGATAATTTTGATCATTGGCTTAGCGGTAATAAAAAAATTGCTGACAAAATTATTCAACATTTCATTGATAATGCTGAATATAGATTAAGTCGAAAAAATGAGCGAAATGTTAATCGCAAAACAGCGGTACAAAAACTTAGATTGCCTGGAAAATTAGCTGATTGCACAAGCAATATTGCAACTGGAACAGAATTATTTTTAGTTGAAGGAGATTCTGCGGGTGGATCGGCAAAGCAAGCGCGAGACAGGTATACGCAAGCGATATTGCCTCTTCGTGGTAAGATATTGAATGTTGCAAACGCTCCAATGCATAAAATAATGGCAAATCAGGAGATTCAAGATTTAGAAGTTGCTTTAAATTGTGGTTCTATGAATCATTACAAAGAAGAAAATTTGCGTTATGAGAAGATAATTATCATGACGGATGCGGATGTTGATGGCGCTCATATTGCTGCTTTGTTGATGACTTTTTTCTATTTGCGTATGCGTAAATTAATTGAAAATAATCATCTATATTTAGCAAGACCTCCCTTATATCGACTTGTTAAAGGTGGCACAACATATTATGCCGCAAATGATATTCAGAAAGATAAAATGGTAAAAGAATTATCTAAAGATAGAAAAAAACTTGAGATTGGAAGATTCAAGGGACTTGGTGAAATGACCCCAGGGCAGTTAAAAGAGACCACAATGAATCCAAAAACTCGTATGTTATATAAGGTAAGTGTGGATGACTTTAAAAATATTGATACAATAGTGGATAATTTAATGGGAAAAAATCCCGAAAAGAGATTTCAATTTATTCAAGAGCAAGCTCTAGTTAAAAAAAATGGTGAAATAGAAATATATGTTTAAAAATATGTGTAATAAATTCTTAGTACAATTTATATTAGTATCTTTTTTATCTCTGATCAATATTGCGCAAGCTAAAGAAGAAAAAGTAGATAATAATCCTGATAGCTATTATTTCAAGCAATTTCAAGATGTTTTTCAAAGAATTGAAAAAGATTATATGCAAGTACCAAATCGTCAAGAAATGACTGATGAGGCAATAAATGGGATGTTGCGTTCTCTTGATCCATATTCAGGCTATTTTACTGATGATGATTTAGAATTCTTCATAACACAAACTGATGGTGAATTTGGTGGAATTGGAGTTGAAATAATTTACGATAGTGGCGCTGTTAAAATCATTACTCCTATTGATGATTTACCAGCTTATAAAGCTGGTATAAAAGCAGGGGATTTTATCATTGGAGTCAATGGTCAACTTGTTTCAAATCTGGGCTTTAATAAAGCGGTAAAAGAAATGAGAGGTGAGCCTGGCACTAAGCTTAATTTGTTAGTAGTTAAAGAAGAAGAAAATGTTACTAAAGAAATTGAGCTTACTCGAGAGATAATAAAAATTAAGCCAGTTAAATATGATATTGAAGAAGATGAATTCGGTGGCATTGGTTATATTAGGCTTGTTGCATTTAATAACCAAACTTATACTGAGCTGAAAAAAGCTGTAAATGACATAACAGACAAGCTTAAGAAAAAGAAAAAAGAACTTCAAGGTATCATTTTAGATGTCAGAAGCAATCCAGGTGGATTATTTGATCAAGCTGTTGAAGTGGCCGAATATTTCTTAGAGCAAGGCACTATTGTTTCTGTGGAAGGTAGAAACAAGAAAAATAATAATACTATATCAGCAGGAAGATTTGTAGCTAAAGCCCCAAAAGTTCCTGTTGTAGTCCTAATTGATTCAGGAACTGCTTCTGCTGCTGAAATTGTTGCTGGTGCGTTGCAGGATCACAAAAGAGCTATTATTATGGGAACTACTTCTTTTGGTAAAGGTTTGGTTCAGACATTCACACAGATAAATAAAAGGGCAGCGGTAAAATTGACCACAGCAAAATATTTTACACCAAGTGGCAGATCAATTAACGCTAAAGGCATTGAGCCTGACATATATATAGAAAATGCAAAAGTTGAATTTGCTACTAAAGAAGAAAAGGAAAAAGCTTTTACCAGCTCATCTATAAAAAGTTACTTAAAAAAATATAATATCGATGAAAAATTAGAGGAAAAAAAGCCAGAAGAAAACAAAAAACGTGATAGATCTGATAAATATAAAGATGATTATCAATATGCGCGTGCTTATGATTTAATGCGTGGGTTAATAGTAAGTGATTTAAAGCGGAAGAATGATTAAAAACCCAAAATTAAGATCGCGAATAAAATTATTTCTTATATGTGCAAATATTGCACTTGGGATCATTTTAGTATCAATGTTAATTTACTGGTTTGCTTTTGCAAAGCCTCTGCAATTACATAAAGCAGAGCAGCTGAAGCATTATTATAGTTTTTCAATGAAAAATCTTCCATCTATAATAAATCATGAGATTAGTCCAGATTATATGGCACCTCCACCAATTGTAGCAACAGATAAAGCAAAAGAACATGATGAGGAGAACAATCCTATTGCTGCGCAAGCGCCAGTAATCGATCAAGCGGCTAAAATTGATAAATTATTAGATCAAACTGAGCAAATGTTAATGCAATCAGATCATTTATTATCTAATGATAATAAAATAGAAATGAAGCATGAACATAAAAAGATAGGAAAGCCAAAAATTTCTATTATTGTGACAAATCTTGGCTTGAGTCGCAGACTAACAGAGCTTGCGATGACGCTACCGCATCAGTGCGGACTAGGATTTTTACCATATACCCAAAGTCTAAAACCATTGCTCAATAAAGCGCAAATAAAGGGGCATGAAATATATTTATATCTACCAATGCAAACTGACAATGTGTCGGACAATCCAGGTAAATATGCTTTGTTAAATTCATTAGCACCAGAGGAAAACGCAGCTAGATTAAGTGCAATATTGAATTCGCATCGAAGTTACAGTGGTATTTATTCTAGTTATAAAGAAATTTTTACTGAAAATACACAAGTTTCAGAAATGGTTTTTGATCAAATAAATGATAAAGGTTTAATATTTATTTTAGGTAAAAAAATATCACCTAATTTACAAAATAATATTACAAGATATAACAATATTATGCCAGTTAGCATCATTCTGGATCAAGACTTAGATAAAGAAATAATTATAAAACAATTAGAAAATCTTGTCTTGGCTGCGAAAAAAAATGGTACAGCTCTTGGATATGCTCAAGGGTTTAGCTTAACTATAGAAGTAGTAAGAGACTGGCTAGAAAATTTAAAAAAATATGAAATAGAATTAGTGCCAGTATCTGATTTACTTAAGGAGTATAATTTATAATGGAGAATAAGTTTGGTCATCATAAAAATAATATAGCTGAGCTTCCATTTCGCCCAGGAGTGGGCATGATGATTTTAGATAAGCACAATAGAATTTTTGTTGGTAAAAGAATTGATTCAAAACTTAATGGATGGCAAATGCCGCAAGGAGGCATTGATTTAGGTGAAACTCCAAGCGCGGCAGCACTACGTGAAATGGAAGAAGAAATTGGCTGCAACAAAGGCAATATTATTGCAGAGAGCAAAAACTGGTATAGTTATCGGGTGCCAAATTTTTTAGTACCTAAATTATGGGGAGGTAAGTTCTGCGGTCAAAAACAAAAATGGTTTCTAATTCGTTTTACTGGTGAAGATAGCGATATTGATATTAATACGAAGTGCCCTGAATTTGATCAATGGAAATGGGTGCATTTTGATGAATTATTAAAAGATATTATTCCTTTTAAATTAAAGCTCTATAAGCAAGTAGTTAAAGAGTTTAAAGATATACTATAACGCTAATTCGGGATAAGGAGGAAGTGGCAATATAGGGATTGCAAGGGTTTGGCGCTTGTGTTAAATGTTTATTTGAAAAAAAAATACAAACACAAGCATGAAAAAAGATATCACAGAAT
>RXKF01000049.1 GCA_003963235.1 Rickettsiales bacterium | reverse complement strand
ATGTCGTAACCTTTTTATACTGTTTTAGCTATATCAACTAATCTGAATTGGCTTTGTTTTAGGTCTAATTGCTGCTCGCACCCTACTAACAACTCCTCCTTTGCCATTACCAAGATTTTTATCCTTATCATATTTTTCAAGTTTTTTATCCAAGTTTTTCCTACCCTGAATGATTTTTGCTTTGAGACCAGCGCTAATACCTTTTTTACTAACTTCTATTTCTTTAGACAATACAATTTTTTGCTCTAGTTGTAATTTGTTTATCTCCTTTAAAGATTTTTTTAATTCCTGATGATTTTCTTCTATACTTTTTAATTTAGGAGTTGTGCCGTTATTTTTCTTCCTTATTTCCTCATTCTCTTTATTTATTTTATTATTCTCTCTTATTATTGCATTATTCTGCTTTTCTGTTTCAAAAATTTTTGCTTGAGGTTTTAAAAAATTAAAGCGTGATTTTTTTAATGGCTTAAGAGGTTTTTCTATATTTTTTTTTATTTCCTCATTCTCTTTAATTATTTTATTAATTGTTTCTTTAGATTCTATAAAATTAACGCTTGATTTAGTGAATTTTAAAGTGTTGGGAGTTAGTTTATCCTTTAACTCTTCGCTTTGAGACTCATTATGCATCGCCTTGATAGCATTAGAATAAGTTTCTTTTTTAATTGTCGGTCGATTGTTATTCAACTTTGACAAGGCATTATCACCAAGATGCTTTTCAACAAGGTCTACGTATGGTTGATGGCCTTCTTTCTGAGCATAATCTTTTATGGCTTCGGCGACTTCTTTTGGTGTGCTTGTTTCACTTATTGTCATATCACAAATAATTAATTTAGTTATTTACATTAAATATAATACTAAAATGTTATATTTATTAGTATTTATGTTTTGCCCTAATAACATTACTTTTTTAATGTATCATTAATAACTCATTGATAATGACACTCGAAATTTATCGCTGAATAGAGTTTGATTTAGGCTTAATTCTTTGTCGTAGTTTATCAACAAATTTATTTACATTAGCCTTTACTCCCTTTTCGTTAACTTTAATTTCTAAGGAATTGCATATCTCTTTAATAAAAATTTTATCCTGTTTAGATAAAGTTTTTATATTTATTGCTTTATTTGAAAAAGCTTTAAGCGCTCTCTGCGGACTATCACTTGAATATTTGTTTATTAGTTCTTTAATTTCTGGATTAACTCCAAGGTAAACTTCAATTTTTTTCATAGCAGATGTAAACTTAATTGTCTCAGGGTCAACTAATAATTTTAAATTTTTCTCAGGTAATTTGTTTTCAATTTCACTGATGATTTTTAAAGAATCTTGTATATCTGAATATTTTTGATTTTTAGGTGTTGTTTTACAACGCTCTGCCTGAAACTCCGCTACATCAATAAAAGATTCTAGATCTTTGATAATGTTATTCTTTGCTCTCCCCTCTTCTCCCCATTTCAAATTGGTATTATATTTACACTCAATTAATACATCTTTGAGTGCATTAACATACATTTGAGCTTCGTTAAATTTTTGGTCAGCTTGGTTGGGTAATAAATCCCTTTTACGTTTTGCTAAAGCCTTCTCACCAAGATATTTCTCAACTAGATCATTGAATTGTTGATTACCTTCGTGCCAAGCATATTTTCTTACATTTTTAACAATTTTTTCCGATGAATGTAAGTCTCGGTTTTTTAAATCTTGTTCAAATGTTAGATGGCGGTAAGCTATGCCAGCTATATTCTTTTCCTCATTCTCAGATATTTTTATCTCATCAAGATTTTGTAATTCATAAAGTTGTTTTTTAGACTTAACTAAATCAAGAAATTTTAAGGTATTTTGGATTAATTCAGTAGGGATCTTTTCTACATTAGGAGCCACCTTCTGTTGACAATCTTGTTTTATATTTAAAAGTGCTTTAATATAAGTTGCTGACTTAATTGTTGGTGTTGACGAGTCATTATTCAATTGAAATAAGGCATCTGCATTAAGATGTTTTTCAACAATTTCTATATATCTTTGATTGCCTGTAGATTGAGCGTACTCTTTTAAACGTTCAATAATTTGTTGTTCTGAGTCAATATCCTTTCCTTTCATATAAATAAATAATAATTAATATTAATAACTCTCGATTATTTATCTAGATTTTGCTTTTGGTTCAATTATTTTTCGAACTGTATTAGCAACTCTATTATCATATTTTTCAAGCTTTTTAGCTAAATCTTGTCTAATTTCTCCTGCTTTAGCCTTTAGACTAGGGCTAATTCTTTTTTTTGGTTTTTCATGTTGGCCTAAGTCTTGTGGTACTTTAGATTCTCTCTGTTTTTCTTGTCTCTTCACCCTTGAAAATCCGTCAAGTCCTAAATTTGAAAGATTATTGAGTAGTTCCTCTTTTTTCTTAACTGCTTCTGAATTATCTTTTTTACTCATACCACTAATTAAAATTAAGTTATTTTTGTGCGCTTTGCGCTGTTCTTTATCTAGATTGTTCTTTTGGCTTAATTATTCTTCTCGCTGTATTAGCAACTCTATTATCATATTTTTTAAGCTTGTTAGCTAAATCTTGCCTCATTTCACCAACTTTAGCTTTTAAACTAGCGCTAATTCCTTTTTTTGCTTCAGGTTGCCCAGTAGCCAAACGGTACAAATAATCTTTTTGTTTTTGGGATAGTTCTTTGTTTTTTTGCGATTCTCCTGCAAAATCCTTTATTGCTTGAAGTTTAATTTTTTCTCTTGCAACAGGGTCTTTTTTTTGAACATTAGCATCCTCCCTACTAATATAACCTTCTTTTCGTTTCTTTTCAATTATCGAATCTATTGCTTCAGCACTAGTAGAATTTTTAAGTCCTTCAGCAATTTTTGGAATTTTTTTACTTAATTTTTTAATTAATTTATCATTTGGATTTAACTTTTCATCCAGTAAACCACTTGAAATTAAACTCTCACGTGTTTGATCTTTTTTACTCATACTACTAATTAATCAAGTTATTTTTATAGATTATAACCTTGAAACAAAGTAATGATAAATAATTATACCTAGTGTAAGTAATATTAATAATTTAATTGTGCTATAAATAATAAGTTTCAAAAAAAATCAAATTTATCATTTTTTATTTTGCTTTCAGCTTTATTGAGTAAGCTTTCCGCTAAATTATCGGTAATTTTTTTCAAAGATAAGCTCATGCCAAGCTTTTTCTTAAACCAAGATTGCTTAGGTTCGATATATTCAATTTTGACATCATCACCAAATTTATTTTTTATAAATGAATATAAGTCATTAAACCCATCAACCAAGCCAAAATCAACGGCAGTTTGGCCACCCCAAAATTCTCCATTGAATAATATTTCATCAGTTTGTGTTAAGCTGCCCTGCCTTCTTTTTTTTACAAATTGAATAAAATGCTCATGAATATCTTTTTGAATTTTCTTAATTACGTCCACGTCTGATTCTTTCTCTGGCGTGAAAGGATCTAGTACCGATTTATTCATCCCTTGCGTATAAATTCTTCGCTCAACACCAATCTTTTTAATTAATTCACTAAAACCAAATCCGCTTGAAATTACGCCAATACTACCAATTATAGAGCTTCGGCTGACATAAATTTTATCACCAGCACAAGCAAGCCAGTAGCCACCTGATGCAGCTACATCTTCCACGAAGCTATAAACTGGCACATTTTTTTCTGCAGCCAAATTGATTATTCTATTAGCAATTAATTCAGATTGAACAGGAGAGCCCCCAGGCGAGTTTATTACTAAACAAACAGCGCTAAGTCGTTCATTTTTAAATGCTTTTTCAATTAAATCATTCAAGGCGCATAAAGTCAAACCAGACTTCATTGCGCCAACTTTACCAATCACACCATCAAGTCTCAGCACAGAGACGAACGATTTTTTCTTATTTAATCCAAAAGAAATTATAGACATTAGTTGTTCCAATTTGCAATAACGTCGATTATTGATCACTGAATTTATTTCTGAAATATTATTCTTTTGGTTGTTGTGCATCTTCAATTTGTTCATTTTTATTTGGCTCATTTTTACTTGATTTATCCTCAGTTTTTTCGTTTTTTATTTCTATTTTGCTATCATTGTTAAATTCATTTTTTTCTACAATATTTTTAACTTTATAAGTATTTTTAGGTAATTCATGATTTCCGTCTATTTCCTTTAATATCATTTTACGAATTTCATTATCATGCCATTTAACACTTCCTTTAAAAGCAAGCTTTAATTTTCCAGAAGAATTTATTAAATACGAAGTTGGTAACCCTACTATGTCAAAAGCCCTAAATATTTGATTTTGACGATCATGAAAAATTTTTAAATGCCTAATTTGCATTCTATCAAAATGTTTTTTAACAATATCAATATTTTGAAAATCTTCAGATAAAGCAATTACTTTAAATGGTAATTTTCGAAAATCCTTTTGTAAATTATCTAAAGAAGTTAGGTCATTTATACAATTGCCGCACCATGTAGCCCAAAATACTAATAATATTGTTTCTCCTTCATATTCATCAAGAAAAATTTTATTACCATCTTCGTCATAAAAATTACCACTCATATTTAAATAATTATCAAATTTAGTGATAGTCAATTTTTCAGCTTTAGCTGACTGTAATGTTATTAATATAAATATACAGCTTGCTAGGAACAAAAATTTTTTACTTAAACACATTTTTTTTATTTCTATTAAAAAGTTTTTATATAATATAAAAGTTTTTATATAATATAAGCTTAAGCAATTAAAAACTCATATTTAAATGAAACTACCTATTATCTTACTGATTATATTCTTCTTGTCCAGTTGTGGCGTGAAAAAACCTCTTATTTTACCAACAAATGATCAAAATTTTAGTTTTGAAAATAAATAAAATTATTATATAGTAACATTCAAGTGAATTTAATAGTTCAGAGACAGAATATATTTTTGGGGTTGTAGCTCAGCAGGATAGAGCAACGGATTCCTAATCCGTAGGTCGGAGGTTCGAATCCTCTCAATCCCACCATTTATATATCCAATACCGTCTTATAAAATCCAAAATTCCTTGTAAATGATTAGTGTTTAGTATAATATATTGTTTAGTACCGTCCAATAAAATTCTTTAAAATCCATGTGTTTTTAGGGGTATAGTTGGGGGTATCAGTAAATAATATAAAAAAAGTACCCCCATATGCAGGGCCTACGCATGAAAATAATTTAGAGGTTTTCAGTCACTAAAAAGATTATAGTTTTCTTAAACTTTTAACAAATTTAAGAAGATGAAAGAGACC
>RXKF01000004.1 GCA_003963235.1 Rickettsiales bacterium | reverse complement strand
GTAGATTGATATTGATCGGCAGTGATTGTTTTAAATTGAATATTAGCCTTGTATTTTAAATCAAGGAATAGTTCATAAACTTTTTCTATCTTAATAACATCTGTAGTGGTTATCTTTATAATAAAATCAACTACATACATTATACTATTACCTTGACCTATTTCTTTATGACAAACACTTATTGCAGCAGTTGAACCTGTAACGATTGCCAAATCTATATGTGAATATCTTTTAGCCCTTGATGCTCTTTTTAGTAATTTAGAACCACTGAAATCTTTTAAAAATAGAGAATCAGGTAATCTATCAAAGAATGGAATCAAATCATTCTTATCAGTTTCAATATGAACAACAGGACAAAGTGATCTATCTCTCATTGTTGATACGTCAGGAAATGGGACATCAGCTTCATTAGTTACTTTTCCAGCAATATCTCGGAGATTTTTAACTACATCTGTTTTAAATGTGAAATAGTATTCAGAAGGTATTTGAATTAATTCACAATTAATAGGGATTTGTTTTTCTCCACATAAGTATGGAGTTGGATCTTCTATGATGGCAGAAGGAGTAGTATTATTACCATTTAAAACCCAAAAACTACCATTTGCAAAGGGATCAACTTTTGGAAATAGTTCCCACAAAGTATATTCATATAGTGTAGTATCTACATTTATCCTATCTCTAACTCTTTCAATGTATTGTTGTACAACACCATTACTAGTACCTGCTGAAGATACTATGGAGGAAAAAGTAAAACCAGAACGTTTAAATCTAGAATAAATACGTGTTGTTAATTCTGAATAAGTTTCTAATGTCTCAGCAGCGTTACTTGAAGAAAGTTCTGCTTCATCCATGAAACCTGCAAAGGTATTATAACCAACTAAGTGAGATAATTGAGATGCAATAGTTATATATATGTTGTTCTTGAAAGAAACTGTAGCTTCTGAATCAACAACATAAAAAGGTATTTTATGACCTTTATACTTCCCTAATGAATTAAGAGATGAAACTTTTTCAAAAGCAGGACATTGGAGTATTAACTCCACTAAAGGTCTAAAAGAAATATTCTTAGCTTTATCTTTAGTTATAGAGATTAATGCAACATTTAACCTAGATTCAACACTAAGATTAAAAGTAGCTTGAGGATTTCTTAGACATAGAACTCTATATAAAACATATAGAATCATAATACGTGATATAGTAGTATTATGTGTAACAATAAAATCATCTGTTACATATAGATGGTCTTTTGAATCAACCATTATACATTGTGCTAAATCTTTTCTTACATACTCTATTGAAATTATTTTTAACTTATCGCATACTTCTTCATATTTAAATTTCTTTTTGTTTTGAGGTAAGTCAAATAAATTAGATTGTTTGTGATATTTTATACAAGGTTTATATGAAGTGCTACCATCTTCATTTAAGTGAGATGCTATTTTACATGAGCCACCTAAACTTCTAACCAAGTATTGAATAACTTTTATTAAACCTAAATTGGTAGAAATTATATCTATATATCTATTTTCATTAATAATTGCAAGAGAGTCAAGAATCCCTCTAAGAACAGATATTCTTTGATGAGCATCTAAATTAAAGCATAGATTAGAAGTATCACCACTTATATCGATTTTAGATAAAGATTTTCCTATATCATAAAAATACTCTAAAGTCTGGATGTCTTCACTTGTATTAGTTTTATATAAAGGAACATATACTTCTTTATTTTTAGATAATTTATTAATTAATTGCTTAGTATTTAAAATATCTTTTTCAAAGTGATTAGAGTATAATTCTTTATTTTCAGTTTCCCAACTGTAAATTTCCCATAAGTGCTCTAAGCAACACTCCGTGCTTCTACCATCTTCAAAAGTTATTTTATAAATATCTTTTTTTCCTTGAGGGAAAACACCTGTAACAGAACAAATTCCACCTTTAGAGTCATCTACAATATCTCCAACTTGAATGTCTCCCATTAGTTTCCACCCAGTTGGAGTTTTTATTTTAGATGTAAGAGGTTGAGCTTTACCTGTACCGATAGCTCCAGAAAAAATAGCTGATTTGAAAGATGAGCCAAGTTTAAAGAATTCATATAAATCTTCTCTCCATTTAGGTCTTAATGTTCTATTTATAACATTTCCCAAATAATCAGGAGATTCAACAAAAGTCTCTATGGAAACTGGCTGTCTTTCAAAAATTACATTTCCTAGTGCAGAATATAGTAAATCTATTTTATTATTTATTAATAAGTAATAAGAGGTCAATTTAGTAGATTCTTCTAACTGAGAAAACCGAGCATTCTGAGTATCCATATGTGCTACAAAATCTGTATAATCTGAAGATTCTTTTAAATTTCTTAATACATCTTTAAAATCACTTACAGTAGAATCTAAATTATTTGACATTATATCTTACCTAAAAATTAACAAGTGCCAATAAGACACTTGTTTAAATTACTTACTTTTATTTGAAAATATGACAGACTACTTTTTAGTATATAAAACCATTGATAATGTTACTGGTAATCCATCAGCTACAATAGTGCCCGTTAGTAATGTAGATAATGCACTATATTCAAGTGTCGAAGTAGTAATAGTGTTACTATCAATAACATCAACGGTATTAGCTTGACCATTAATAGATTTAATCCCTACTACATCACTTAGCCAACTAATTGATGAAATATCAATAACGCCATCATGTGGTAAAACTACCTGATTAAGACCTTCATTAGTTACTTGATTTACATCATCAAAATGGTCTACATCTACATCAACAATTAAATTAATTGTAGATTCTGTTACAAATAACTCTCCAGCAATATCAGCAATGCTTGTTGATGATAATACGGTTGCAATTGTAGTATTCTTATCAACAATTTTAGCTGATACACTTGTAGTCAAATTACTCAAGGCAGTTGTTAAATCGCTTTTGCTTAATGTAGCAACATTATAGTATTTGTCAATAATTGTAGCATCAGTTCCAGTATCATTTTTTAAACGGATTAAATCAATATTTTCTTGTGTATCATCTAAAAATACCCCTGTATGAACCTCAATCTCATCAATCGCTAATGGTTGATCTTGTACGTAATTAATTGCACCAATCTTATAATCAGCTAATGGCACTTGATTTGGTATGTATGTATATGTAGTGATTGTTGTATCGCCAAAATTTACAATGTTTTCTGTTATTGCAATTGCACTAGATTCAACGCAGATACAATGATTGTTAAATATCTTGTACTCTTCTGAATGACCAACTACCGAGCCATCAATTTTATTAATATTAAAAAACATAATTATTCCTAGTTAGCCATTAAAGTATTAGTATTTTGATTACGTAGCACAGCGACGGAAGTAGCTCCAATATACATAGCTTGCCCACATTGAAACCCAATTACAGTATAACCAGTCACAGAACCTTTGACATATAACCTTGTCCCTGCTTCAAAACCAAAGTAACTACCCACATTCCCATTAATAGAACTATTTATAAGCGCATGAGCAGTATCACCAGCATGGAAATAGCCACCACCTGTATTTACTGAGCCAAATATAGAGTAACTAGATAAAACCCCGCCATAGAAATCGCCACCACCTGTATTTACTGAGCCAGATATAGTGTAACTAGATGAAGCCCCGCCATGGAAATAGCCACCACCTGTATTTACTGAGTCATGTATAGTGTAACTAGATGAAGCCCCGCCATAGAAATCGCCACCACCTGTATTTACTGAGCCGTCTACAGATAAAGAACCCGATTCACCTACCTCGAAATAGCCACCACCTGTATTTACTGAGCCAGATATATAAAAATCACCATTTCTCAAACCTGTCGTCCAGCCATTAGTTGTTAAATTAAGACAACTAAATGATGAATTACGTCCTACAAGTGCGACATTAGCGACATTAGCAACCGATATAGTCACACTTGATAAAGCAATAGCCTCATTATCATCTAAGCTCTTTAATGATTTAGTATGTATAATCCCATGACCTGTTGCATTAGTGTTTGTTACAGTAAGGTTATTCTGATGTATAACTGAACCATCAACTTCAAGAAGATAACCGTTGGAATTTCCGCTTACTTTAAAATTACTAATAACAATATTGTCACCACTTAAATTTAGATTGAAGCCACTACCCATTTGGATAGTAAATCCATTACCAAAAATTCTTAATTTACCACCGCATCGATTTTCAATGTCAATTGATGATGTTTCTGTTGTTGCAGATAGTAAGTTTAAAGTAACATCAACATAATTCCTTAAATTAAGGTAATCATTCGCCACAGACATATTGCTAAATAATCCACCAGTACCAACATTTATAATTGACCCAGAGTTAATTTGAGAAGTGATGGTTAATACATTATTAATTGTTTCTAAAGTATCCCCAACTATTAAATAACTATTACCGCCAGTAGTTCCATTAACTACAGTCCCTCCTGTAATTTTTCCTGACGCAGTAATATAAATTTTTCTTCCAGTTTCTGTAAGCTGAGATTGTGTTACAGTGGTTCCACCTGTAGTTAATCCCGTACTGGCATTAAAATTAACGTTGGAAACATGTAAAAAAGAGGTTACGCCACCAACATTAACAATCAAATCGTTAACTGCACAAAACTTTGAAGTCCCACCAATAGTTTGGATGCCCTCTACAGATACTTTATACACTGCACCATCAACCATATTTGCCAAAGATGGTGTATTTGTGCTGGCATTATATGCTATACTTTGTATATTTAAGGTTCTACGTCTATTAGACATTTTAATTCCTTATATTAAAATAATTTCCATTCAGTCCCATTCCACACTACTTGAATAGCCTCGTAAGGGGCTAAGAGTATTGAAGAGGCACTACCATCTATCAAATTACCACCTTGTGGGGTCAATGAGCTACCAGTAACATTCCCAACTTTTATGTAATACACTACACCTAAAGTTACAGAAGACCCTAATGGTAGGGTAAGAATTATATTAGAGGATGTAATTTCGCTGAAAGTGTTCCCAACACTTAGTGTGGAACTTGACGAGATAGCAGTTAAACTAGTGCCAGCGACTGTATTGCTATTAGTGCTACCGCCGCCTCCTCCAGAAATAGTTGAAAAATATGCAGTGTCAGTAAGGGGATTACCTGTAGAATCAGCTATACATTTGTATAAATCACCAGTTGCAGGATCTTTAACTACTTGACCAACTAAATAATCCGCAGTAGCCTCGTATTCTATAACTGAATATTTTTGTAGATGTTCTTTAAGAACAACTTGGGTTGTATTTAACATAATTAAATCCCAAAATATTTTTTATATTTAATTAATGCGGCTTTTTGTTCAATAAGACCATGTTTGCCACCATTAATCCTCTTACAAACACCTTCTACATCATCTTTTCTGGCTAATTCACCACAGCCATGATTAATCCAAAACCATACAGCAGAAATTACTGCACCATCTTCAGTTCTAACCCAATCATCAACAGTATCTATAGTTAAGTCAAGTTTTTTACCTTGTTTATGTAGATAGTTTAAAAAATCTAAATACATACCCTTACCTGTTAATTGAGTAAGACCGCCCCCGCGGTACTCCCAACCATCATCATCCTGAGTACCGTTTGCTTCATTTCCCATTCTCGAACCATAGACATAGTTAGCTATCTCTTCTTGATTAGCAGGGTGTCCCTTAGTTCTTCCTAATTTTTTAGCCAATTCATTTGGAACTGCAGAGTATTTACCATTAGGTAGTTTAGTACCAAATCTGCTCGTCCATGTTGCTGCTAATCCTTCTGGAGTATAATTCATAGACTCTGTAAGTCGTTTGAATCCACCAGATTCAACATCAAATCTAGCTAACATGTGTGCTAATTCTAGCTTGTTAGTTATACCAAATTCTTTAGATAACTCTATTGTTTTCATTGCCAAAGGACTCAAACTCATTGAAGTCTCCTATAATATTAATTATTGTATTTTAATGAACTGGATTTCCAGTGTCTTTTTTCTGATGAGCTTCT
>RXKF01000068.1 GCA_003963235.1 Rickettsiales bacterium | reverse complement strand
CCAGATAAAGGGATATTGATTACTAAACCTTTATGGAGAGAGATAATCAATTATCAAAATAATCCACAACTAATTGTTCTAGCTTCTGATGTATATCAAGAAGAAGATTATATAAAATCATACGAGGAATTTAAAAAATGGAAGTCCCATTCTTAGACTTAAAAAAAGCATATATTGAGTTAAAGGTAGAACTGGATCAATTATGGCAAGATATAAATAAAGATAGTTTTTATGTCTTAGGTAGTCGTTTAGAGCAATTTGAAAAGGAATTTTCGAATTATTTAGGAGTGAAGCACGTCATCGGAGTTGCAGATGGGCTTGATGCTCTAAACTTAAGTATTAGAGCTCTTGATATTGGCGCAGGAGATGAAGTAATCGTTCCGTCTCATACTTACATAGCATCTTGGCTTGCAGCTTCAGAAGCAGGAGCAATACCAGTCCCTGTGGAAGTTGATGAAACAACATGCCTCATAGACCCTTCAAAAATAGAGCAAGCAATCACTGCAAAAACAAAAGCTATAATGGTGGTTCATCTTTATGGTTTGGTTTGTGATATGCAGCCAATTAAAGATATTGCTAATAAATATCAGTTAAAGATTATCGAAGATTCAGCGCAGGCGCATGGAGCTTTTGATCTATCAAGTGGTATAAAAGCTGGTGCTCTTGGAGATATTTCTGGATTTAGTTTTTATCCTGGAAAAAATCTGGGTTGTTTTGGTGATGGTGGGTGTATTTCTACGAATGATGATATTCTAGCTGAAAAATTAAGATTGCTTAGAAATTATGGTAGTAAAAAGCGTTATGAACACGAAGTTATCGGTATTAATAGTCGTTTAGATGAATTACAAGCAGGCATTTTATCGATTAAGTTGAAATACTTAGATAAGTGGAATAAAAGAAGACAGGAATTGGCGAAAATTTATTTAGATGAATTAAAAAATGTTGCCGATCTTGTTTTGCCGAAATATAATGACGGGCATGTCTGGCATGTTTTTGGCATAAGAACTAGCAAAAGAGATGATTTAAAGGATTTTTTGGCTTCTAAAGAAATTACTACTATTGTTCATTATCCCAAGCCTATTTATTTGCAAGATGCTTATAAATATATGGAAATAAAAAATGGCTCTTTTGAAATAACTGAAAAAATTAGTTCTGAAATATTAAGCCTACCCATAGGGCCTCATTTAGATAAGGAAGATGCTAGGTTTGTCTCGCAAGCAATTAAAGAATTTTTTGGATAATAATAAATGGACACAAAATTATTTAGATTATACAAATTAACTCTTGCCAATTTCCTTAATCGGTTTGCTATGCTCCTGTTTCGCGTATCATCGAAGTTTTGTAGGATGGTTATTCTTTTGGCTATTTATTTTGATCCTAGCAGATCTATTTTTAAAAAAAATTTTATTTCCCTAAACAGAAATCATAATAATAAATTGCCACCAGCATTTAAACAAAAAACTTTCCCGTTTTATTCTTTTGCTGAAGGATGCAAGATTATTGGTAAACAAATTAAATTTCTTAATACCAATCAAACTACAATTTTGTCGTTGCCTAAAGTAATTAATAGCGATTTTAAAATAGATCCTGCGTATGAATGTGAAGCAAATCTTCCTGATACATTTATTGCAGAATTTGAGAATGCTATAATATTTAGTGATACAGATTTAATTATGGTACAGGATAGGGTTTTATATGATGAAATCAGTCGTAATGAAAAATACATATATGGAATAAAATCTCCTGTTATTTATCAAATTAACGGCAATTCGGTTACTATTAAATTGCCAAAAAAACCGATTAAAATTATTAACTTTGGGATTCATTTTACTAAAGATCATTCTAAAAATTATTTTCATTGGATTATAGAATGTTTGCCCAGATTAAGCCTAATAGATAATTTGGATAAAAACATTCCTTTAATAGTAGATTACGATCTACCGAACCAATTTTTTGAAGCATTACTATTAGTTAAAGGTGACAGAAAAGTAATTAAAATAAATAAAGAATTCTCTTATAAAGTGAAAAAATTATATTATCCGTCACAATTGTCGGTGTTACATGATAATTATGGATTGCCACGCTATGATAAGGATGCAATTTATTCGCCAAAAGCAATAAATTATGTACGGAATACTATACTTAAGAATTTAAACATTTCTCCTGATAAAAAAAACAGAAAGATATACGTGTCTAGGAAAAATTCGAATTATAGACAGTTATTAAACTCTACAGAAATCGAGAATTTTTTAGTAAAAGACGGTTTTGAGATATTATTTCCTGAAAATTTATCTTTTGCCTCACAAGTAGAAGTATTTTCACAGGCAAAAATTATTGTTGGTCAAAGCGGTGCAGGGATGACAAACTTTATCTTTGCGCCTATAGGGTGCAAGGTAATAATGATGGCAGGAGACGATCCTTATACAAATTTACATGGTTTTCATATGTTAGCAAAGGAAGTTGGCATTGAATTGAAATTCCTATTAGGAAAAAGATTTAATATTACACAACCTTATGCTCTTCATGCAGATTTTTGTATAGATATACAATTATTACTAAATCAACTAAAGGTAGAGCTAAGTGAATCATAAAAAGAAACTCGTAATTGTCGGAGATGGTAATTTTGGTCAGATGGCATATAAATATTTTACTCATGATTCGATGTATAAAGTAGTTGGTTTTGCCGTCGAAAAACAATTTCGTACAAGAGATACCCTATTTAATTTACCGATTGTGAATTTTGAGGAGATTGAAAACCATTTTTCAAATAAAGACCATAATATATTTGTTGCTATCACTTTCGTTCAATTAAACCAAGCACGAACTAGGTTATATTTAACATCAAAAACTAAGGGATATAAAATTGCTAGTTATATTAGTCCAAAAGCATCATGCTTTGGAGCAAGCATCGGAGAAAATGTATTTATATTAGAATATAACGTTATTCAACCTTTTGCTGAAATCGGCAATAATGTAATTTTTATGGGCAATACAAATTGGATTGGTCATCACACAATTATAAAAGATAACTGTTTCATTTCTTCTCATGTGGCAATTGCTGGATGTACCGAAGTAGGAGAAAATTGTTTTGTAGGAATTAACTCTTCAATTGCCGATTATATAAAAATTGCAAAAAATTGCTTTATATGTATGGGGAGTGTAGTTACTAAATCAACAGAAGAAAATAATGTATATAAAGGACATCCAGCTCAAGCAACTGGTATCAAAGCAACACAATACCTTATGAAGAACAATAATGCTTAAGATTGAAAAGTATTTGTTAAGTTATAAAAGCTCATGGGATGAATTTATATTAAATGCTAAGAATGGACATTTTATGTTTTATCGAGATTATATGGAATACCATTCTGATAGATTTAAAGATCATTCTTTAATATTTACTTATGAAGGAAGTATAGTCGCATTATTGCCAGCTAATATTGTCGATAACGTTTTGTATTCTCATCAAGGATTAACTTTCGGAGGATTAATTTTTGATAAAGATATGAAATCTACATTAATGATTGATATTTTTAGTATATTAATTCAATATCTTAAAGACCTTAATATTAAAAAATTAGTGTATAAAAACATTCCATATATATATTGTACTATGCCAGCTCAAGAAGACTTATACGCCCTTTTTAAATTTGGAGCAAAGTTGAGCAGGGTAGATATAACATCAACTATAGATTTAAGTACAAAAATAGGTTTTTCTGGTGGCAGAAAGGATGGTATACGCAAAGCACGTAATTCTAAATTAAAAGTTGTAAAAAGTGATAATTACACTGCTTTTTATCAAATATTAGAAGAAGTGTTAACTTCTAAACACCAAGTTAAGCCCACTCACACTCTACGAGAAATAGAGTTATTAGCAAAAACATTTCCTCAATATATCTCTTTATATAATACAGTTAATCAAGATAACACAGTGCTGGCTGCAACCTTAATTTTTGAAATGAATCATTGGGTACATGTCCAATATATAGCCTCGTCCGAGCAAGGTAAGAAACTTGGAGCATTAGATATACTATTTCAAGAACTAATTAATACAATTTATTCTGATAAGAAAATTTTTGATTTCGGAACATCCACCGAATCACAAGGGAAAGTATTAAACAGGGGTTTGATAGCACAAAAGGAAGGTTTTGGAGCTAGAGCTGTTGTTCACAATTTGTATGAATTAGATATTTAGTCTTAAAAGTATAATTAAAAATAATGTTAGTATCCGTAGCAATTGTCACCTATAATAGTGAAAGATACATTGAGAATGCCATTAAAAGTGTTTTAACCCAAGACTATCCTAATATTGAAATCATCATTTCTGATGATGCATCTACTGACGCAACTGTGAAAATAGCTCAAAAAATCTCTGATCAACATCTAGGTAAAATCAGAATTTTAACCAGTAAAAAAAATCAAGGAGCAACTATAAATTGGTTCAAATGTGTTCAGGCATGTAGTGGTAAGTATATTATTGGTCTTGCAGGTGATGATGAACTATTGCCAAATCTCATAGAGCATCAAATCAAAATATTAGAAAATGATCCAAATATTGCGATTTGCTACGCAGATGCAGTAGTGTTCGACGTAATAAATCAAAAAAAGTTATACAATTTAAGTGACAAAACTCCTACTAAATCTGGAGGCCTGAAACTAGCACTGCAAGATTCAATCTATTATTCACCTACTTCTATGTTTCGCAGGTCTCTTGTACCAGAAAAAAATCTTTTTAAAAACTTAAGACACGGAACAGATTTAGCATTTTACAAAGAAATAATGATTATTGCTGGTTCTAATGCTAAAATAGAATATTTGCCCGAAGTTTTATATAAATATCAAAAACATGATTCCAATATTACAGTTACTCAAACTAAGTATAGAAGAGATCATATAGAAGCTATACAGATGTTACAGAAAACATATCCTTTTTATGCTAATGATCTTGAGCCTGCAATTTATGATTTCGCTTGTGTAGCATTCTGCAAAAGTATAATTAAATTAAATTTTAGAGATTCATTTTATTTTTTATTGGTAGGATTAAAGGCAAGTAAATATAATCCATTCAAATTTTTTAGAGCTTTAACTTGGGGAATAAAGTTTTACTTAACACTGATTACCAATAAGCTTTAGTTACGATGCATAATACGCCAGTTTTTCGGTACATTATATTCTTTCGCTTTAAAAAATAAATTATCCTATTTATGCAGCTGGGATAACACCAAGGTGGGTTTTAGTGAGCGTTCACGATAATAAAAAAAAGAGTTGCAAAAGTGAGAGGGATATAATGCAACCTAAGGATGTAAATAACTATAAATGATGCCCCATCTAATTTTCTTTTCCTTTTAGTAAAGCCACAAGCTACGGCTACCTTGTTAGCAGTATAATTAAAAAACATATTGATTCTTTCGGATAAAGTAGCTAGCTTATTCATTGTAGATTCTCTATTTTTGTGAGTTATTAATAGATA
>RXKF01000054.1:30258-35464 GCA_003963235.1 Rickettsiales bacterium | reverse complement strand
TACTAAAATCGGCTTATTTTACAAGAGAAAAACAAAGAGTTATCATAACTTATAATTTTTTTATTGCATAAAATATTGACAATGTGTAAATTTCTACAGTCTTATAAAAAACAACATTGCTCGGTTTTATTAGGTAACACCGAGATAATGACACATATGAATATATTTTTAACATACTTAGATCAAAGATGATACTCTAACACAACAATAGCTAGACACAAGAGTTATCTGATATATTTTGCATTACGACTATTGGAGAATGATAAACCAATGACATATGAAACAATAAGATCATATAAACATGATATGATGTTCTATGTATCTAACAACACAGTATATAAGTATCTAACTAGTATTTCAGCGTATGCTAATTTCAGGAATAAGATTTTTGATGATTATTCTATACGCCCTGAGAGGATAGATTACCCAAAATATGAAAAAGAAAAATCATGATGATTTTACCTAAATACATCATATTTTTATGTATAGAAATTTAGAAAGATTTGACATTTTCAAAAAAATAATATAAGGCTTGACCTAGTGTTTCTCCTTATTTTGTCATATTTAGACAAATTCTATAGTAAATACTCTTGCAAAATAAAAAATTAGGAGTATATTTATATCAATCAATAAACGACTAAGGCGATCTTTTACGTGCTGAGGAGTTAAAATTTTACTTTGCGTCCGATATATTGTGGAAAGTAAAATTTAGAAAATATTAGCATATATCGGTATATATCGGTATATACAGCACATAATAGCAACGTCACACAATCGTTTATCGATTACGAGTGATGTTGCTTTTTTTATAGGACAATAAAACTGCAATAATGCAATAAAGCTGTTTAGTAGGGGATGCACTCTCCTCTATCAAAACTAGACAGAATTGGACTAAATGGACTCTCTACACCATATCTACCATAATACGACAAGGCAAGCGTTGTGGAATAGAAAAAGAAGTAGGTATGGACTCGGTAGATAATCGCCTTGTCGTGAGTTCATACTTTACTTCTTTTTTTATACTACAAATCATGATTACAGAAGACAACATGGAAGACTACCTCTACGATAAGCATAGAGAGGAAGAACAAGAACAAAAAGAATTAGATGTATTACAGATTGTTATGAAAGAACCTAATCAATGAATATCAGAAAGGTTCGCAACTGGTAAAGCATACATCTGGAACGAAAAAGACCAGACTGTAGAGGCAGATTGAGAAATGAGAGGTTGAATGTTTTATGTAAGAGAAAGGGAAAGAGCAACACATTGACTCCTCTATTGGAAATTCAATCTCAGAATTACTGGGGTAAATACAAAGAATACACCAATAATATTATCAGAATAGTTTACATCATTACACGGCAAAAGGGAATGAAAAAAACTTTTATCTACCATGTAGACTGGTTGGATTATGAAAAACACATGAGCATGGAAGAAAAGTTAAACCTGCATGAGTGTATATTCAACTACAACACATGAAAAGAAGTATCCACCATATGATGAGTAAAATTTGTATGGGAGAGAATAAAACAAGAAATAGATCAAGACAATGCAAAGTATGAAGAAGTTGTAAATAAAAGAAAAGAGGCTTGAAAGCTAGGATGAAGACCTGCAAAAAAGCAAACGAAAGCAAAAAAAGCAAATGGTTTTTGAGAAAAGCAAACGAAAGCAAAAAAACCTGAGAGAGATAATGATAATGATAAATCATTATCACATACATCTAACGATGTATGAGTAGTTAATAATATAGAGAGTATAAGTAATTCTATAAATATATTACTAAGTAAATTAAAAGAACAATGTGATATATTAAACATAGCATACGATAAGAGTAAGGAAAGAGAATTTGCGAAACACATACTTACTGCAAAAGAATATTGAGAATTTGCTGATAAGATTTGACAGACTCGTGAGGAATTTGCACTGAATATTATGAAAGCAAGTGTTTCAATCAATTATTGGAAAGTATGTTCATGACCAATGGCGATATATCAAAATTATTCTTGAGTATATAACGAAACTAGAAAGAAAAATAACAAAGCATCAAACCGTGTAGCTATTTTACCTTGAGTATAATCTATAATGGCAAATTCTATCAAACAGTATGAACAACTAACAATGATATATCTAAAAGACTGAGATGCACTACGCACTACTCTATCACTAGATGAAATAGCTAAAAAACTCAATCAAAGCGAGTTCCTTGTTATCGACTGAGTAGGATTTAGTCGCTATGAAGTAAAAACATTCAAAGTATACAAACCTGATGATATTGAGCAATACTGCCTATCACAAGAAAAATCTAAGAGAGATATGCTATTCTGAATAATCAATGAAAGGAAAGAAAAATGATTAACAACCAACTGAATAAACCACCTTTTAGAAATTTATGATAAAAGACAATGACAGAAATAATAGAAAAGAAAGCTCCATGAGCTATAGCAATCTTCCAGAGAGAAGATACGCAAAAGAAATTCCAAGAAGTACTTGGCAAGAAGTGAACATCGTTTGTTACTTCAATGATGACTATAATTTGACAAAATGATATGTTAAAAAATGCTGATCCTAATAGCGTTTATTTATCAGCAATGACTGCAGCAACTCTTGATCTTCCAGTGAATCCAAATCTGTGATTTGCTTATATACTACCCTATAACAACAAGACCTGAACTGTAGCACAGTTTCAGTTGTGATATAAGTGATTTATCCAACTTGCACAAAGATCAGGACAATTCAAAACAATCTCTGCTACACCAGTCTACGAATGACAGCTTGTAGAAGAGAATCCTTTAACATGATACATATTTGATTGGAAAGCTAAGAAGAGTGATAAAGTTCTATGATATGCTTGATACTTTGCACTAATCAATGGTTTTGAGAAAGTCATGTATATGACAAAAGAAGAATTAGAGAAACATGGTAAAAAATATAGCCAAACCTACAAAAAATGATTTGGGCTTTGGGAAACTGACTTTGATGCAATGGCAACAAAAACAGTTATTAAATTACTTCTCTCTAAGTTCGCCCCTCTATCTGTAGATATGCAAAGAGCTATCATAGCAGATCAATGAATAATAGAAGATGAAACTTTAGATAATGTAATATATCCAGATAATCCTCCACTTATGGAAACAGAAGTTTCAATAGACATAGATATTCTGGACAACTGGAGATCACAAATTGATGACTGCAAGAACCTAGAAGAATTAGATGCACTAAGAAGACAAAATAAACCTACTAATAAAGATGTTTTAGCTCTTTTCAAAGATAAAGAAGATGAACTCAAAAATATTTAAGATAAGAGCTTCAATGCTCTGACATATAATGACTGACCCAAGAAGTAAGTCTGAGCTATTATCGAAAACTTGTATAAACTACCTAGAAGACTGGGTGAAAGAAAACCATTTTTGAAGAAGAAAGATATTAAAAACAAACGCTATTCAGAAAGGTATAGAATGCGAAAGTGAAGCCGTGTTTATACTCAATAAAGCATTATGAACGAATTACAAAAAAGCAGTCTATGCAAAATGAGAAAAAATGGATAATGGTCGATGTACTGGGCATGAAGATATAGATTGAGGAGATCATACTATAGACACTAAAGTATGTGAGTCATTTGATACCTTCCCTATCTTTGATGAAGAAGCAGACAAAAACTATTGGTGGCAATGACAAGCTTATATGCGATTGAAATGAGAAAACTACAAAAAACATACTGTAGCTAAAGTTCTTGTAAATAGTCCAAAGTGGATTATTGAACAAAAATTATACAGTGCATATAACAATTTAGTTAAAAAGTATGAAGACAATATGAATTATATTGAAGAAGAATATGAACTAGAAGCAAAAGAGATATTTCTACAGCATGTATTCGATAAACAAATCACAATCAACAGCAATGGTGTGTTACTACAGCTTACTGATGAAGAAGTAATCCCTTACGAAAAGAGAATACACCTTGTAGAAGTTGAAAGAGATAATGAAGCTATTGCAAGAATAGCTAAGCGTGTAGAAGAATGCAGACTTTATTTATCTAACAAATGATACTAATATGATAGAACTTAATATAGAGAAATTTGAACCATGAAAGGCAGAACTTATAGCACTAGCTGAAAAGTATAAAGACTTACAGATTAACTGATTATCTGATAAGGAATGATATGAAAGCGTGCGTAAATGAAGAATTGAACTAATGAGGTGTAGAACGGCAATTACTAAGATGTGAAAAGAGATGAGAGAGGAAGCAAATGAATTTAGAAATAAAGTTATTGCAAAAGAAAAGGAGTATATTGAGATCATATCGCCTATTGAAGATATGTTGTCAGAAAAAGAAAAGGAATACCTTGAGCTTGTAGATATAGAAAAAAGAAAAGAAAATTTACCTATAAGGAGAGCGATGTTGGAATGACTATCTGATATCAGCGATGAAAACATTCTTACATACAACGATAAAGCTTTTGCAGAACTACTTGTTGTCCTTAAACAAGCAAAGATAGATGAAGAAAGAAGGAAGCTTGAAGAAGAAAAAGCGGAGTTCCAAAGAAAACAGCTTGAAGCAGAAGCAGAAGCTAAAAGGATGAAAGATATAGCTGATGCAGAAGAGAAAGTAAGGAATGAAGAAAAACTTAAAGCTGAAAGAGAAATACAAAGATTAAAAGATGAAGCCGAAGCAAAAAGAATAGCTGACGAAAAGGCAAAAGAGGCTGAAAAATATAGAGAAGAAGAGAAAGCTAGACAAGAGAAGATCGAAGCAGAAAGAATTAGAAAAAATAAGCAGTATAAACAATTCCTAACAGACAATAATTACAATGAGTTAACAGATAAAGTAGAAAAAGAATGAGAACAGTTTACGATCTATCGTGCAATAGCAAAAATAACAATAAATTAGTTTTAACTTTTAATACATACAAATGGCAAGACCAAAAAACATTGTTGTAGTAATATGAGAATACGAAAAAGACTGAGTAAAAAAGAAAAACTACGCTACGATCTGAAAACTATTTGCAAAAGATGGTAAACTATCAATGAAGCTAGAGCTTATTCCAGTTTGATGGAACTGATGGGCAAATATCTATGATAACGACTCTACAACAAGAAACAATGTAGAGGTATTAGATTGAGATATAGATGTAGATGATTTACCATTTTAACCTCTACACTACCATAGGCATTATCTAATGTGGCAAACATCCCATCCTCTCTGCC
>RXKF01000054.1:0-30153 GCA_003963235.1 Rickettsiales bacterium | reverse complement strand
ATAGCTGAGACCTTAATAGCGGACACCTTAATAGCTGAAACCGAAATAGCTGAAACCGTAATAGCTGAGACCGTAATAGCTGAAACCGAAATAGCGGACACCGAAATAGCTGAAACCGAAATAGCTGAGACCGTAATAGCGGATACCGAAATAGCTGAAACCGTAATAGCTGAAACCGTAATAGCTGAAACCTTAATAGCGGACACCGAAATAGCGGACACCGAAATAGCGGACACCGAAATAGCTGAAACCGAAATAGCTGAGACCGAAATAGCGGATACCGTAATAGCGGATACCTTAATAGCAACTCTGCTACAGTAAGAATATTCAATAAAGACACATGAATTTCTTATGATGATTTTGATACGAGTGTCTTCCCTAATTTCTTTTATTTCGATTTCAATCCGACAGAATGGATAGAAGAGAAAGATATGACGGAAGAAGAGAAAAAAGAAAACCCATTATATCATATATCTTGATGATACCTCAAGGGGCATATCCCCAATACAACATCTGAAACATCAAGAAAAGAATGGATACAAAAGGCATGGAGAGCATCATGGGACAAGGCAACTGATGAAGACAGAAGAAAAGTATATAATATCCCTAATTGGGATAATGAAATCTTCAAAGAGATCTCATGAATAGATGTAGATAAAGAGCTGAATACTCCTAAATGATTAAGTGGTGAAACAGTAGAAGTTACTATACAGTGAGTAACATATAAAGCAATTATACAATAACATTTATCCTATTATAAAAACACAATGAAAAAATATATCATCCCATCCCTAATAGCGATTATGCTTATTGTAGTTACTTGATTAGCTATGGCGTATGCCAAGTCTAACATTGACAGACTACAGAACCAAGTAAACGAGTTGAGCCAGCAAACACCTCAAGCTATGCTTGAGAATATCAGAGATAAGCACTCTACCTTGAGCGGTACTCTATCGGAGAAAAACAAGAAAATCCAAGAACTAGAATTAGCTATACAAGAAGAGAAAGTAGAAGAAGCAAAAATCGCTCAAGAAATGAAATTATTAGAAAGCAAATCACATAATATCCAAGCATTACTATCTACTTGAAGTATGTGAAACTAACAAAGGAGGAAGTAAAACCTGTAACTCCTCCGACTGTACAGGTAGAAGAACAAAAAAAGTCATCTCCAATTACTCAACCGACAAAGACGAATAAAGAAGATGACAAGATTATTACTACTAAAAGTGATGAGAAAAGCAAGGTACTGTCGTGAGTAAATTCTAAATGTTATCATTATTGATTTACAAGTGGGGCAATGGCTCAAAAGCTAATTCAATACGCTTGTGAAGTTAGTAAATGAGATATAGATTTCATACTTACACTTAATGCAGAGAACTGAAGTCGAGATCATCAAACTCAGTCAAGAGTTATACAGAAAAACTGAGTAAGAGAACCTAGCTTTGGTATGTGCCAAGTACATTGGTGATATCATAAGAAGACTATCTACGAGTGATTACCTTTGAGCAGAGTAAAAGAAAGCAAGTTTTTATCTGACTGGAAATATCAAATAGAAACTTGCTACTCACTATACAAAAAATGAGTACCTATGTACTGATACAACAACAGGTATAAGGTACTCAAATGACTTATAGATATAAATTGAAAGAGATATTAAATAAATGCAACCTCTACTCCTTCGTGGGTAGAATTGGAGAGAGCAGACAGTGAACTGCGTCGGCAAAGTGAGTATATCACATTTATATACTGTAGGTCAAACCCTACCTCTCCAACTCTACTCATGGAGGACATACTACCTATTCTGGCAGGTATAAGGCAGACAGTGTGCGGTCTGATACTGCATAAATCTAATAACACTTTATGGCTATAAAGTTTAGTGTTGTTGGTACTATTAACCTCTTGTAGCTTATAACTTGGGGCTGGTAGTTTTAATTCATCTTTTTAATTTTTTAATCAAAATTGGATGTCAGAAGAATATTGTAAATATTGACACAAACGACAACGTGTGCCAAGCAACATACTGTATCCACAGCACTACTATTGCAGCACCTGTGACAAGATATTCATACCAACATACAGAGAGATATCCAAAGAAGAATTTAACAAGGATTTTCTATCTGACAGATACACTGAGATGGTAGAAGCAAAAAGATACATAGCAATGAGCAAAGTAACAAGGGAAGACCTGAAAAAATTATGATACCTATAAATATTTATGTAGAACTAGTAAATTAAACATATAACTTTTATATATTAAGTACGAGTTATGAGAGAGATAAAATTTCGTTGTTGGAATTGAAAGAAAATGATTACTTGGGATGTTCTTATAAATCTCAAAACACAGATGCTGTGAAGAATAATAAAATGAAACCATGATAATTATATACCAATGCAATTCACAGGCTTAAAAGACAAGAATGGTGTAGATATCTACGAATGAGATCTGCTAAAATGAATTTATTGATTTTGAGAAAATATTGGCGAAGTCAAACGAAACTACACTAAGTGGTCAGTGTACCATAGTGAGCATTGATATGATGACCCGACTCACCGAGATAATTGACAGGTCATTTGAAACATTTACGAACACCCTCATTTACTTAGTAAATAATACATATGTCTGTACCTTACTACTGGAGACACGCACTAAAAAAAAAGTTATTGAATGCACAATGATGGACTGCTGAAAAAATAGAAAACATAGATGATGAATGATGTAGTATATTATTATCATCTGTGACTGTAGAAGAAGTTATACAAATCGTATGAGAACTAATAGACGATTATGATTAATATTTTACTTCAACACGAAAAACCGATTAAGGAAAATATCAAAACAGTAGTTATTGCAGAAGATAGATACAAGGAGCTATTGGAGTCCGAGAGGAAATATCAGAAAGCACTAAAGACTTTAATATAGAAAAAATGGAAGAGCCACAAATAAAACAAGAAATCTTTGACGATATTAAAAGATGTGCATTGGCTATATTGTCTACATATGATGACAGATATGCGACAGCAAAGAAAGATAGAGTAAAAGAAATAGATAATGTTTGAGACAATGTCGACTATATAATAGCGATGTTTGACTTGAATAATCAATATAAACTATTGGCTTCATTGGGTGATGAAGCAAGATTATATGTACAATATAAATTGTGCGACGATATTTATAGAGGCCTTTATCACTAACCAATAACACGATGGATACAGAAATATTACAAGAAACAATAAAAGAGCTAGAAAATGCGATTAGGGACTTAGAAGAAAAGATAACAGAACAGGCAGATACTATAATAGACCTAGAAAATAAAATAGATGATAAAAACAAAGAATGGATGGATATGAAAAGTGATATATCAGCAATCAATAAATCATTTGGCTTCCTGAAAGATGAACCTGATTTATATGATAACTTCTAACCTATGAAAACACTCTGACGAATACTATTGTTTATCCTCTGTTTGATACGACCACCATTATCTTTTGTGTTGGCGTTATTGATAGCACGGTGGTTGATTACATCATAGATTTTACTTTATAATCAATAGAATGGAAATAGGAAAACAGATATATCATAACCAGTTTGGTTGAGATGAACAATATACACCTAAACAAGAACTTATACCATTAGATGTAAATCAATGTTTTTTAGAGATTAGAAATAAGCTACTAAATACTTGATTAAAACTAGATAATACAAGAGAAGAGTTTATTAAACAAATCCTCTCTAAATATGGTACTACTCCACAGAAGAAGTTTACAAGAGATGAAGTATTAGAACGAGTAGAAGCAAACTCACAAGACTTAGATGATATGGGAGAAAAGCAAATCATTAAACATTTTTTGCAAAATCATTGACTCCTAGAAGACTAGGACAAAAAAGAAAACTCCTCTATTGAGGAGCTTTTTTATTCTGTAACAATAATAGGTGCTGTGATAGTCTTTCAGAATTTTTCATTGATTAGAAACATTGCTTGCTGTGGTCTTTCAGGACTAGCTTTTATGCTTTGTGCATATGGTCAGTATCATATCAGACTCCCATTAGCTATAAAATTCCCTCAGTCTATAAGCTGATGATAATGTCAGAACACATCTAGGTCTACTGGCATTCACTTATTCCACTGTGCTATTGCTTTATTAGTTGGTATATACAAGCCACCTACTCCACCATTATATTTGAGATTATCTCAGTGATGGAATCTAATCTTCTTATCATAGACATCTAATATATTGAAGTATCATTTGCTTATTTTAGATTTTACTCTCTTATTGTCTGCAAATTTATCAGCTATAATATTATACATTAACCATTCAAAGTTATTCTTGTAACCTGTACTTACTCTGCTTTTAGGCGTTGTTCTCCCATGATTACCATAGCTAGTAATCAGAGTCAATTTTTTGTCACTATTGTCCAGATAGTAGTTTATTCCTGCTTCTAGCATCCTCTTAACTAATAGTATAGCTTCAGTAGGACTAACCTCGTTCCCCTCTACTAACTCTTCATGGATATATCAAGAGATGAAATCCCCTCATAGCCATAACACTATATCTTTAATAGTTGTATCATACTCCATTCATTCTATAAGTTTGAGAGAATTCTTGAAAAAGTTCTCTGATCTCTTTTCTGCTATTTTTAGATTAAACTCATTCATGCCACCTACTACATCGGGATCGACTACTTCTTCTATATGCCAATCACTAGCACATATAACAGATGTACTCTCACTCTTTCATTTATTCAGTTTAGGTTTTTTGATAGTATAGTATCAGTCATCACGCTGTGCTACTTCTAACAGATCCAACGCCTTTTCTTTGACTTCTAATTCTTTGAGAAGCCTATCATGTTTTTTATCAAGAAATTGTTTCTCTTTTCTGAGTTTTACTTTGTCTTTATTTTCTTGATAGACTTTCTCCATTTCATCATCATCGATCTCCTCAGATATTTCTTTTTGTAGTTTTTTTATATGATATTGAGAAACAGAAACTTTATATTTTTTTTCTAAAGCGTTCTGTACTTCATCAATAGCCATATCTTTTTCTAACAATATCTTAGCATACTCAGCAATTTGTGGTGATATTTTCATTTTTAGCTACAGAAATGATAAAAAATCATGCAAAATGCGTTAAATTGGCTTGTTTTGGTGGTATTTTTTTCGTAGAGCTTCATTACTAACACCTAGCCGACATAAGTACCACCTCTTGCCTAGAAGCAGTAGAATATTCTCTTAATCAATTCCACATTCAGAGTGTTTTTGCATATTGTAATGCTTCCGTGTCTGATAATGTTGGGTATTCTATTCTCATTATCATCAATACTGCTTCATATCTCAATATTGGTTTATATGGAGTCTTTCAATTCCATATTTTCTTTTCTGTTGCTATAGCAAGAAGTTCATCATCTGTCCCTTTATATCCATTCTTACGCATAAGCATAAGAATAAACTCGTAACGCAGACATCACTCATTGATGTTCTTGCCATTCCATATTCAATCTTCCTGTGCTTTAAGAAGCAACTCTTTATCTTTTTTACGTTGTTCAATAAGTTCTGCATAACTCTTGTCGACAAATTTGAGTGGGATTATTACATATGTATTATCATACATTCAACGGAAATTGAGAAAGTTATTCATTGCATACACTGGGTACTGGTATCATCTTCTTCACCACGAGTTGTCGCTTGTAGCATAATCAATGTTCTTATATTTCGCTTCTCGGTTTGGATAATCTATATTCTTAATTATGTTGGTTGTGTGTCAGAACGTTGGGACTCACCAATCAATATCATCTAGTCTTCAATCTCTTTGTGCGTCAATCATCATCGCTCAATTACCTCTGAATGTATATGCTACAGGATACCCTTTATCTAAGAATTGCTTTACCGCAACATCGCTCTTGGTCAAAACACAAAAAACAAACTGTTCATCAGGATATTTAGTGTTCCATAATCTGCGTACAGAATTAAGTCATGTTGGCGTTCATCGTCATTCTCACGCAACCCATCAATCCTTTTCAGCTTGTTTTAAGAACTCATACCATAACTCTTTGCTGTGCGGTTTATCGAAAACATATAATGCTTGTCAGTATCTATTACTGATTGTACAAGACATGTTAGTATATGGATTGATAGATTGGTCAAATTCAGGGATGGCTCTTGGTGCAAGATTTGGGAGTTTCTCTACATCAATTTCTAGGTTGTCTATCGTAAGTACACCTATATCGTCTTCATCATATGCACCATTAGACATAACATAATCTTTCTCTTCCATACCATTGTCTTATGAATAAACAATCACATTATTGCAGTCGTCCAATATTATCGGACAATTGATTATAATATAATTACTAATACATTATTGTTTCTTTGTTTCTATCTAAAGAATGTTTTAATAGTTTTACTAATTCCTCTCAAGCAAGATGTTGCACATGCTGGCTTCTCAGTCTTGTAGCATGTGCTGGTAAATATCTAACCACATCTTCTACCCTATGAAACTTACTAGGTTCTATATATCATATAGTGTCTTTTGTCTCGTATATAAGTATATCCATAACCTAATATATTAGATCTAAATTATTCTTCTTCGTTTCCTGCTACTCCTGTAACAATAAACCCATTACCCACGCCCTGTCTAATAAGCATATTCCCAAGCCATTTTTTACCTCTCGAATATGGCTCTCCTGCATAGTATAAAATATAAAACTAACACATACCTTTCCCATTGCCACAAGCGTGGAATGTCAGAAAGATGAAGAATAATCAAATCAATGTAATCAATACCTTTATCCATAGATTATTGGAGGGATATTGCATAGTAAACAGTTAATAGTAAAGAGTTTATTGTAGATAGAACACCATAAGCTCATTCTCTCTCTTAGCTTCTAACAATATATCAGCAAGCTCCTTGCCTGTAGCACTACGTAGATACTCCCACATATCTTCGTCATGTTCAACACTCAACACCCATATTAACTGCTCAACAGAAGCTAAATCTCTAGCAAAACTATCACGACTTACTATTCAGATACATTCCTCTCCTCATTTAACACACGAATATACTATTGATTTCATTTTACTAGTCATACGTCATAAAACTCCTTATCAGCCATGTTTAGTAAGACATCAAACAATTCTTTAGCTTTTTGACTGAGTACAGTTTCGTATAATTCTCTTATTGCTGTACGTATTCCCTTATCCTGTCGGATGTCGTGGAGTAATGTCATAGTTATATAATAAGAATATAAATTATTCATATTTCTTTATTTTCTCTTCTATCTTATTTTGCCCTATTCAGAATATTCTTAGAAGCAGATTGATAAACCATAGCTCTCTACCTTTAGCACCAACCGCCATATTCTCTACTATTGATTGCAATTGTCACCATCCAAATCATACGATAGGGAAGAATGCTATAGCAGAACAAGCCATACGGATAGACTCGTTTGTTATCTCGTGAGATACAGCTCATAGGAATACAATAGAGATAAGGATTATGATGCCTTGCACCATCTTCCTTTCTACTCATATAGTTCGTGCTTTAGACGACACAACCATCCCTGCTCTTGCTAGCATATATCCATAGAGAGTATCTACGATAGATAATAATACAAAAGCAAAGAACCCAAACACAAGAGTATTGAGTCAGTAGAAGTGAAATCATAGTGTTCAGAATAATAGTAGTGTTGTTTGTTTTATCATTGTTAAGATATGGTGTAAAATATTACATAATTCAAAATCTCCCCTTAGTATATGTGTAGTGTTTTTGGATTTCTAGTGCTGTCCAAGCTCTATTCTCTATGATAACTTCATCTATAAGTCAGTTGAACTGCTCCTGCCATCAGAAAGTTGTGTTATTTATGCCTATATTGCTTCATGTTCATGGCTGATAGTTTGCTACATTCCCTGTCTGACTTGTCGATTTTACCAACACTCAGTCTAGGTAAGTCTTCTGATTGCTTCAATCATATGTAAGAGATGCGAGATGCCACGCCCCATCGGTAACCGTATTTGTCGTAGTGTTTGCGGTAAATCAAGTGGTGTTTACAGCGGTCTCTAGGACATTCGTTGAGGTTACTTTGATTAACCGCCCTCAGTATTCCCATTCTGCTAATATGAATTTTCACGCTCATGTGTTTGATGTGTTAAATCGTGCTAGTGCCGTAAATGTACTTGTTCATGTTATTCATGTTGCTGGCATGATGACCCTACTATTGCTTCACGGACTAAAACTCCCACACTGCCCAAACTTACCATCTACCCATGTAACATTAGTAGCTGTTCAATGATTGCCATTTCAGCTTTCATCGTTAGCGTTTCAGTTGAGATGATACAGTCATTTAGTAACCCCACTACCTGCTCAAAGGTATTCTCAGAGATATTTCTTTTGAGATTGATTATACCTATCTAATACCTGTTGTGCGGTTCGTGCTATATCTTCTATGATAACTTCATCTATAAGTCAGTTGAAATATTTACTGTTTGTTCTCAAAGTTCATATTTGTAATGGGTTTGTATTAGATATATTTCTTGGTGTTAACCACGTTGTTTGCTTATCTAATATTCAATTGACATAAGTTTGATATGTTCAACTGGCATTTCTAACAAATATAATATTATATCGTACTCAAGTTGTAAGTGTTATATTTGATAATCAGGGGTCTGCATAGTTTCATGATACAACATCAAACCATCATATCTTATTAGTATCATCTATATATAACGAGAAACCATTATTGTCAGCCGTATCTACTTTATTAACTATTCATTGCTCCGTTCATAATGCACTTAATTTTATCCAAGAAGATATTGTAAATGATGCCGTTCAGAAATTCATAGCAGTGACATTTCACATGTCAATTTTACTGCTACTCCCATTAAAACTTCCAGCTTTACTAAATCAGCTGTGTATACTATTAGTGTATGTCACACTAGTAGCTGTTCAGTTGTTGCTATTCCCGCTACTATCGTTAGCATTGTCCTCAAACTGATAGTATCATTTAGTATTGACTGTTGGTGTATATGTGTAACTCATTAGCTATATACCAGTTCAACAAATAAATCTACTCATTTAGTAGTTCAAGGTACTCAGTCTATATCCAATGTTAGCATATCTCAAGCAACAACGCCCCCACTAGATATAGTACCTGCATTAACTGTCTTCTGATTAGTTGTTGTTATTGTTGGATTAGTAGAGAAAATGCTAGTCCCATTCTTATTAACATCTATTGTAAGTGTCCCATTCCCTGCTGTACCATACCATAGATGACATGACGTAATTGTTTTAGTTCATGTTGCCATAACAGTATTAGCTACATTAGTCCCTGTTGCTCATATTGTTCACGCTAAAGCAAATTTGAAACTTCATCACGTACTTCATCCGCCACCACCTCATCATTCAAGAAGATGATACTTAGTTCAGTCATAATACATAGTAACAATAGTCTTAGCGTTGATAGCACTATCTATACTCACAGTCCCCTCTACGCTTCATGGTCGTGTTACTGTTCTACCACCTGTTCAATCCTGAATAAGTTCTAATAGATATGTTCTACCAGCTACAGGATTACTAAATGTGAATGTACAATTCCCTGTCATTGATATATATTGTCTTCTCCCGTTAGCCCGGTTCACTGTCTTAGAGGTTCATGATGTAGAGAGGTCATATCTTCAGCTATCAACATCATCTACATATTTTTTATTAGCTGTTTGATAGTCTGTAGTCGGTGCAGATGATGGTGTAACAGGGAAATCAGAAAATGTTTTTACTCCAGCTATAGACTCTGCACCAGTAAGATGCACAACAGCTGTAAGCTCATCATGCGTAACAAACATATCTAGTATTGATGCAACAATTCTCAGCCCCACATAATCTCAAGCATTGAAAGATTGTGCCGCTTGCTGTTGTGACATAGATGTATCATTTAATGGACAAGGTGCGTACGCCCTTTCTATCTGCAATTTAGCTCATATTTTCCCTGTTACTCTTACTATCTCTCTTTTGACAACAGCGTCTGCTACAACCTGTTCTAAAGTCAAAAGATATGGATAAGTAAGTGGGAGTACCCCATCTCTTCCATTCTGGATTTCTATTTCTGTGCCTACTGCTGATATTGGAGAAAGCAAATATCAGAAGGCATTATTAGTTACTTCGTACATTTTATTCTGTCAGAGATAAAATAGCTTGTCAGAATGATTTAGTGGACTCTAGTTCAAGTTCTACATAATCATATCTGTAGGTAAGTTTCACAACTTGCATATTCTCTATATCATAGATAGTATTCGATATCGTTATCCTATCTCACACATTTATATTGTAGATAGGATATGATGAATTTACTGTCACTCTTATTTCGTGTGTTGGCGATAATGTTTTTGCTACCTCTTCTTGCATATGGATATAAGCAGGGATAACATCCCAATCCCTTCGGGAATTGTAGTCATGGAATTTAGTTCTCCTCCCATACATAGATATACTGACATCATCGCCAGCTACTCAGGACATAGCAGGCACTGCATATCATGTATCATAAATAGTGCTGGTCGATTGAACGACATGGAAATTCCTAATATCTCACTGCTTCTTTCTCCATAAAATAGAATCTATATTGCTTCATGCTACTAACTTATGAAGTGGTGCGTCCTCTCTTTTCTTGAAAACTATTTTCCCATCTCATCTTATATAAAACACATATCAATCTTTGACTTGCTCCCACATTTTATCCCAATAAACAGATAATGGTTTCATCCCCTCATCTAATTTTGGATATATTGCACTAACTAAATCATTGCTAGGATCAGGTATCATTAGTCATGGATAGAACTTGTCTATCGCACTTCCGAACGCCCCTGCTACAACTCATCCTGTTGTATTATTTGTAGGTACATTATATTTCTTTGTGAAGTTGGCGTTCTGATAAAAAGTATATCATACTACTCATCACACAACATCATCATCATCTATCCCCAAGACATTTTTGACATAGTCAAATCATATCATAGAAGAATAAAACATAATACCATTGAAAGCTAAATTATGCCATGAACTCCATCTAAGAACATCATAAGTTCATAGGAGATTAACTACTGCTATATTTTGATTATTAGAGAATTGGTATTCTATAGTATCTACTACGCCTGTATAGATACAAGTAGATACAGCTCAATCATAACAATATATCTTACCTACTCTAACACTCTCATCTATCATGACATCAGTTTTGACTTTAACTGTGAGTTGCCCACTTCCACTCCCCAAAACACTAGAAAAATCAGAAAAACTCACTATGTCTTTCTGCTCAGCATACTGGACTATTTCAGTCATATTTTGGAGCTTTGAAAACTCTACTCTATATTCTAAAGCCATTATATTCGCCTATTAGAATATAAAACTTTCCAAGTGTCATCAAAAGATCAAAGTCATGTTACTCAAATCTCTATAGTATTACTTCATAAGTTAAGCTTTGTCATTACACCACTTCGTGGAATATCATCTCAGTCTGCTTTCCATGATAATTCTTGGAAATCCACAATAACATCATCTGCATTTATTACATATTTAGATGTGATAGTTTTCCCGTTTATAGAAATATATGGCATACATCAATGAACCCCATTTATTATTATTTTAGGTCAACTTGGTGCTGAAGCTTGATAATCAAAAGTATATGATGGAGTTGTTATTGCATCCAATATTGAACTTTCTGTTTCTGCTATATCTTGCCAAAATGGTTCTGTACTATTGAATACTATTGTGAATGTAGTCTGTGTTATGTCATAACTCTTCCTATCAACTACATCTTCATTATTCCATGTAGCTAGGATTTTTCTTTGTTCACCTGATTGTGTTGTCATAATAAAATATGCTTGGTCAATATTAAGCATCTTATAGAGATCATCTAATGTCTGGTCTAGTGTATATCATAACTTCGCTTTAATGACTCATCTTATAGTAATAGTCTTGTCAGAATGTGTTTTTCTAGCGAATAGATACCCATCGCTATATGATCTTCTGTGTCTTAATATATCAGCTTTGGGTGCTTTATCATCGAATGCAGTAAGCCAAATATTATCATTAAAAAAATTGAAACCATTAAAAGAAAATACTATGTTGTTAGTATTAGTAGGGATGGCAAAGTTATATTCAGCACCATTAAACACGAAAGAATTAAGCATATCTGATGCTATTATTTATGATACACTATAGAATGATGAGTCATTTGTTTGTTGCTTATGGTGTACCAATAACTACAAAAAAACTAGAGTAGTTTCTCCTGCTATCTTTTATATAATACCCTGTAATTATTTATATCTTTACTAAAATCACATGGACACTAATAAAAAGTATTCTCGAGATAATCTATATAGTCGATTTGATAACCTACTATGAATAGGTAAGAAACCTCAAGAAGATATTATAACTCCTACTTCTGTAGACAAAAGAGATGCTGTGTGTCCTTATTGTTGAAGCATCCTTGATAAAATACCATGAGCAAAAACAAAATGTAAAGCTTGTTGAAACTATATGTATGTACGCACCAATCTAGCAAGAGAAAGATTAGTAGTTACAGAAGAACAAGCAGATGAAATTGATAAGGAGTGGCATTATCATACCCTAAAAGATTATTTTACCCAAGAAGAACTAGAAAACGAAACGACTAGACTGGCAAAACAATTTGGCAAATCTCCTAACATTTCTGATGTATTACGATGACTCTATAATCAAAAACGCATGTTTTATCATGACTATAATTATAGTTATAAAGATACCCAATGATGAGAAACAGTAGTAGTATATCCTTATATTAGAACAAAGCGATTGCCAGATATGATTTATAGATGTATAAAAAAAGGAGATATTACTAATGAAAAGAGTAAGAATATATTTATCAATAACTGTATACCTACACCAAAAACATATTGAAGGACTGCAATAGAAGCACGAAATGAAGTAGTACAAACAATCAAAGAAAACAATAAAAATAGTAATCTTGACTCTTAATATATTTTTTCTATAATATCCATAATTTATTTTTAAGATGTTCTATGAAAAAATTACTATTACTCCCTATGATTGCTTGAGTATTGTTCTTAGCAGGCTGTGGACAACAACCAGTACAGGACCAAGAAATTCAAACATCTAAGACGCCTGAAGAAATAAGCAAGGAAAGTGTTGAGAAATGTTTTGACACAGATGGTATGTATCTTAATAACAATAGTTGAAGTATTGAAAGATTTGATAACATAATTAAAGATCAAATGCACGATGACACAAGTTTTGAGTTAGTTAAAGCCACTCATGAATGGAAATGAATAGATAATACTGATGTATATATCTCTTACAGATGATTAAACGCACTAGGTAATAAAGCTATATCTATTATAGAATTTAAGACTAACGATGAGTGCATTTGATATATGAATTCATTTATAGAAGATTGAGTACAGGTAGAATTTGATAGTTGATATGCTATTCCCCCAACTCCATAATAAAAGAAAGAGCCATTATAGGCTCTTTTTTAGTATGCTAATCATAGCTTATTGAGTTCTATTTCTCTAATCAAAGCATCTCTTACTTTTGATACTAATCTATTTTCATCAGCTTCGCTATATACATTAACTTCTCACATATTGATACTTACATTTACACCACCTCATAATTGATTATTAGGGACAATATATCAGTCAGTTTTAGGTACAAAGCGTTCAGGTCATCTTTCTCATACTATATAAGATCATCAGGCATCAACCGGTCATCAAGAAGCATTAAATACCCTTCTCACGGTATTAACAATTCATGCAGCAGGGAGTACAGCACCAACAGCTTTAGATGCTACCTCTCAAACACTATATCAACCTCCTTTTATCCCTATAAACTCTTTCAATTTATCAATCGACTCTTGCACCTTAGTTCATACCCCTTCAAAGCTTTTTATAATATCTCCTGTTAGATTATTAACCTTCTCTTTTACTCATGGGAAGATAGAATCCAATATACTTAATAATCAATTCCGAATCCCCTTAAATATCATACTAACTCACTCCCAAGCTGTTTCCCAATCATTCGTAAAGACTCATTTTATGAATACTATAATCCCCCCAAATATACCCACTAATCATTCTATAATCCCTCATATTATTCATACTGATATTTTCAATCATTCAGATAGTAATATAAAGTATTCATATACTGTTGTTTGCATATCTCCAGTGCTTCATGTTACTTTGTCTCGTGTATCTTTTACGGTCTGTCGTATATTGCCAAAAGTATTTTGTATAATATTCCATATATCATTAAATATAGGCGATATAGTGTCTAATAGTGCTTGTGTTTTATCCTGCATCCCACCGAAATTAGTTGCCCAAGCTATTCATAATAAAGTTACAGCTCATGCAACAAGTCATAATGGAGAAGTAAGGAGAGTGAATCATGCAGAAATCATAGGTATAGCTAATCATATTGTACCTATAGCAGTAGCTAGTCCAGCTAATCATAATGATAATAATGATATATTTTTTACTAATTCAGGATTTTCTTCTGCAAACTTCTGGAACTTCTCTATCATTGGTTGCATAACATCAATTACTTTATTCATTACTGGCAATAATGCCTCTCATAATATATTCTTCATATTCGTTAGTCTTGCAATCAACGCTTGTTTCTTTTCAGCTGCAGTCATAGCTACATCCCCCATCGCTTCCATCTCTTTTTGTCATTCTTTTACTACTTTATTGATGAGTGCTTGTTTTTTTTCTGTATCACTCAATTCATTAGCTGTTTTCCCTAGTTGTTTAGCATATAATTCATAGGCTTCTGTAAGATTTACTGTAATACCTAGATTATCTAGGATGAGTGGAGATCATCTACCTAATCAAGTAACAATATCATCAAACGCTTGCTGTGTAGTAATCCCCATATTCTTTGCTTTCGTTCTAGCAATATCCATTAGTGTAGAAAACTCCTCAGTTGTTTTAGCGACTCATAGTGACATTGCTTTATTGGCAGATAGCATGAGGCTTTTATTATCAACAGCACCTTTAGATGATTTCTGGAGTGCTTCAAGAATAGCATCACTACTATTCCCTACCCCTTCTGCTAGTCTTCCAAAAGCTTCTCTTACTTCAACTAATCAAGAAGCATCATTAGCAAGCTTTAGTATTCATGTTCATATAGCTCACAATGCAAGTCATCAATATGTACTTAGACTCTTAAATGTCTTTTCATTATCTTTTGCCCATTTAGTAATACTGCTTCCTACTCATGATAGGACTTTACTAGCTTTGTCTGTTGCACTAACAATAATATTGATATTATTTGCCATGAGATTTATTTTTTCTTAAAAGACTTTCATTGTTGCTCTTTGTCTATCTTGTTCTTGATAGATAGTTTCTGGATCACATAATATGGCGTATTTTCTAACTCCTGCCAACTCCATCACATTTGCTCGCAAATAGATAGTCATACAATATCATTATCAACCTCTACTTGTGTAAAGGTAAAAGATTTCCTGTAGTTGTACTCTATTTCTTCTTTTTTTTTTGATCTAGTGCAGAAGTTTCTAGTAATGCTCATAAACTTACTGCAAGAGTTTCATTAAGTTTTGTGAAATCTTCTCAAATTGGGAACGATAAATAATGCTCCTCTTTCTCTTTTTCATTAACAACCTTAGTATCTATAGTCTTGCATAGTGCATAAAACAGCTTCTCTCATAATTCTAATTCATCGATCTCTTGTGCTTCATGCTTCTTTATGATTGGCAATAATGTTTTTAACTCTCTATAAGTAAGAACTCAATCAACTAACCCATAAGTATATTCTCAAATCTTTACTTCTTTCATAGCATATAATATAATAAGATAAAATTTATTCTTTCAATACTGGTAACAGCGTACATCTGCATCTAGGATGTAATGGAGCTGAAGGAGTATCGCCATAACTTAGATTCAGCGTAGATATACCACCTTCTGCATTAACTACTTCCATAACATCGCCTTTCTTAAAATAGTTTTCTTGTAATCATACCACCTTGCCGTGCATATCTCAGCAATAAGGACAAACTCTCTCATCTTTAGCTGTATACCACTCCTTGCCACTTACCACTCCTGATTGTTCCCAACCATATATAGTAGCTTGTTGTGATGCTCTTACGCTTTCTGTTCTTACTATCGAGTTTACTCTATTCTTAGTAAGATCGTCAAATACTCATAGTATCATTTTTTCTCATTCAGCATATGGCAATCATTCCTCTTGTATCTTTTCTATTACTGTTGCTATCGCTTCCTGTGTTGTGGTATCAATAGCCTTAGCAAACTTTCTGATATTTGTTCTTATCCATTTTCTTACATCATCAGATAGTGAGAACGCATCAGATATCCCAACATTAGCTATAGCTAGTCATCACTCTACCTGCATAATCTTTTCCATTTCTGGTCAGACAAGTGTTAGATAGATAGCTATATAATCACTAGGAGAAAGTAGAGATTTTGTACTAAATGACTTCTCATTATATTTATGTAGTACATCTTCTCTTTGTTGCTCAAATATAGCTATGAATTTGTTTCTTAGATTGGCTTCATATCAATCATTTCTTTTGATAAATGCCTCCCAATTCCTCTCATGTATATCTTCCTTAGTCGAGAGAACTGTTTTGATATTTTGCTTCAATTCCTCCATAGTCTTAAGCACAAAGTCTTTAGACTGGTCTTCATCAATATCTTCTGTAGGTTCTTTTCAAAGATCGCTAGCAGAAACCATACCATTATCCCTGAATATATCTCAATTCTTTACTGGTGGTAAGTTCCTTGATTGTCTTGCTTCATTAAGTGTCATGATACCTGCTATATAGTCATATCTGATTGCTGTATCATCACTAGGTATAACATCTATGAACTGGAATGTATATCATTGGAATATAGTATTATTAAGAGTTTCTTGAATAAGCATCAATAATGGTGCTATTGTTCTTCTAGCATAGATATTTTCATATGTCCCAATATTGAGGTTTTGTCCATTATCTGCTAATCATAGAATAGCTTTAGGCACTTTGAATGCAGCAAGTATCTCATCCCTTGAAAGTCTTCTCTGCTCAATATAGTCCATATCCTTTTGGCTCATATTGATTGCTTTATATTCCATTCATCCACCTAATACAGGAACATTATTAGACTTCCCAACTCACATATATTTATTCTTGAAAACTTGTGAATATTGTTCTGTCTGTTCTCTTGTTAGTTCATGAGGAGAAGACAAATATCAGTCAGGTTTAGCACCATATTTGTAATGGAGCATATTGAACTCATTAGCATTTTCTTCTAGTTGGACAGTAACGCCAATAGAGTCCATTACTGATTGTCATTTTGTTATGAATACAGACTCTACATCAGCTCATGGCACAAAGAAAGATATTACATCATCTTTAGTATATCTTATTCTACTTCCATCATTACGAGTATATTCGTAATAAGCATCTCAATTAGAATAATACCCAACAGCTATTTTATTAGGATGTAATGTTGATATTTTTTTCACCTTTTGTCCTACTCTAGTAACAAGCCAGAAAGAACTTCAATATATCTCTAGGTTTAGTCATGTAAGATATAATACCCTCCAAGTAAGAAGTTTCTCAATATCATGTTCCACAACTCTTTTTCCTTGTATTGTTTGGAAATCAGCTGTAGCTATATCTGATGCAATAGTAGTAGATGCGATATATACCCAGCTTTTGAAGTACCTAATATAATCGCTAGAAGTTAATCTTCTTACATCTTTAGTATACAAAATATCAGCAGGTATTCGCCCATCCTCTGACTTCTTGCTTACAAATATATTTTTGATTGCATCAACTAATCCCATGATCTATTTCTTTTTAGATAAATCTTTTTTATCTTTCTTTTCTTCTTTAATATCCTTAGTTTCTACCTTTACTTCTTCCTCCTTAACTTCTTCTACTCTCATCTCACGAGGATATACCTTATAAGTCATCATTTTATTATTGCCTATAAACATTGGTTACATAACATAAGATAAAACATGGATTTTTAGATTAACTTCTGCCACTAACGCCTGTCATTTTGCCCAGTCTATAGTAGTCCATACTCATTGAGTAGCTTCTAGTCTTGTTGCTTTATTATTTAGCGTCCAATTCTTATCAAACAATTCAACAACCTCATCGAACGCATCAGATACTATTCATACTGCATCTTCTCTTTCGTTCTCCTTGTGTGGATATACTAAATATATTACTACCCCATATATCCTTTCATTCTCGCAAGTAGTAAGTTCGCTATTACTTAATAAGTTAGAAGCTGGTTCAAACAAAGCACATGGATAACTTGTAACATTAGTTGTGAAGTATCATTTCACATCTCCTAAAACTCCACTTGTTTTGAGTGTTTCTAGTTCTGTTTTGACTTCTGTTAGGAGTGTTTTAAGCATTGATAGATTTAATTAAATTATTGATGTTCCTTTCAAACAAATCATTTATCTCTTCCTTTTTCTTATTGTATGTCCAATCCATAAATGGTTTAGCTCTCTGTCATTTTGTCCTCCATACCATCCCTGTACTATCCTCATACCATCGTGGCGTTGTTCTTCAATTCCCATTCCTAGCATATATACCAGTCCCCTCATGGAAATATGGAGCATATTCTTTATTGTTTTCTAGCTTCCATTCTAAATTTCATGTTATCCAACGAAAAGCATTCACTAATTGTCAACCATCATTCCACTTGATAGCATCTCTTACTTGTTTTTTTGCCTCGCTTTCCAATATCACTAGACTACTCTTTCAAGCTTTATCAAGCGTGGCACGCACAGGTGCTGCTCATACTTTCTTTATAACCTGTTCTAGTCATTCTGTGACTACTTGGATTTGATTACTCATTGAGCGTTTTTTCAATTAAACATTGTAGTTCTTTGATTGTAATTGCTGTATATTTCATAGTTGCTTTCACATCATATATTTCTCAATCAATTGTTAGTTGATCTCACATCTTAATATCAGCATCTATTGTAGTATTGAACATATAACTCTTTCAATATATCTGTAATCATTCAGCAGTATTTCTGGTTCAATTAGGTTTCAAGTATCCTTTGTATGATTTATTAAGTGATACATAGGATTTAATTTTCCCTACTAATTGGAATCTACTAACTGTTGCTGTATAAGTATAAAGCCTAGACATTCATCCTACGATATAGTTGTAAATGTTGATTGAGTATTGATTGTTGTAGTGTTTGATCTGAATAAGTGATAGATGTGCCATTTACTGACTCTGATTTTATGTTTAATGCTCATACACCGATCTCAAACGAGTCCACAAGCTCAAATAAACATTGGAGTAATCCGAAAGGTGCGTCAGCAATAGTTACATATCATCCTTTATAAGATATTTCTCATTCTCAACATAATACAGCACCTAAGTCTTCTCTTAGAGTCTTATATTCTCCTACAACATCAGTTACAGGATAGTATGAGAGATATTGGAAGTTCTTATTATAAATTACATCTACTGCATCTGATTTATAGAGGAATCTATATCATAAAAATTGTTCAGCTATACTCACAGCTGACTTAATTCTTTGAGTATAATAGGTATCTTTATCAGTACCTGTTATCTCCTTATAAATTTTGTACTCTGTGAGTATATTGGCAATATTCATTATTCAGCATATCAAGAAGTAATATAACTTTCAGCAGTTTCTTTATCTAAAGATACAGTTTCTCCGATCTTCCCATCAATAGTATTTCTTAGGAATGTTACTTCTTTACCACCAGCAACCTTTTTAGGTTTAGTTACTACTTCTGGTGTTTCTGTAGTTTCTACTACATCGTTAGTTTCAACAGTTTCAGTTGTTACTACTTCTGGTGTTTTTTTTGCCATTATGACATCATAAAGAATAAATAACCTAATGGTTTAATTAGAGAGTGGATTGCTCCACCCCCTAGAAAACTACTAAGCAGCTTCCAAGATAGAAAACGCATCAGCAAATTTAACTTTACCTGCGATTCTTTCACAAGCCTTAAGAGATTTAATATCACTTGCCCAGTTAGCTCCATAGTAACCAGCTTCAATAGATACAGTTTTTCTATCTCCAATTGCGTAGTGGTATAAGTCCCCGAAGATAATAGTACCATCTGCAAGACTAGGAACTTCTACGATTTCAACACCCAACAATTCTCCTAGTGGAGATCATGGGATCATTTGGAAGATAGGACGCCCTTCTAAGTCTTTCAACTTCATTACATCCCCCCAAGTTTTTCTCTTCATGAAGAACTTTGGTTTTCTTCCTGCTAGATATTTACTAGGAACAGCTACCATAAGTTCAACAATCTTATCATAAGTAGGTGCACCTACAGTAATACCAGTAACCCCTGTATCTACAGTAAGTCCCATAAAGTTTAGCCCAGTACCTACTCCATTAAATACTTGATTGTCTTCAAAAGCAGCAAATGCTTCCCCAACTAATCTTGTAATAACAGTAAACACTTCTTCATCAGTCATGTTATCATCAATAAGCTCATGTGTAGAGTCTACTAATGCTGTAGCTTTATTAGCAATCAATTGGATTTGTCCGATTGTTGGTTTAGATGCAGTGTATGCACTACCTTCAGCAGTCCAATATACAGTTACTCCTGAAACAATCTTTGAAATATCCTTTTTGTCTGTAGACATTGGGATAATGTGGCAATACTTTCTTGCTACCCCGTATTGGCTAGCAACATAAAGCACTTCTTTAGCAAATTCGTTAGGTACAAGATACCCACCTTCTGCATCAGCTGTTTCGTTCAAGAATGCAGCCTTTACATTAGAATCTACTTTTTCGATAGCTCCTGCTTTAGTAAGAGCCTTGAAGAATTGCCCAGCATTTTTAATTACAGCATCCTTAGGTGTTTCTGATGCGAATTGTCCTTTAGAGATTGCTTCATTGATTTGTGCAACTGTTTCAGTTACTCCTTTAATCTGGTCTTCTACTAATGTAGGAACAGATTTTGTCACTTGGTCAACAATGCTGTCAACCATTGCTTTCATTTGTTGTTCGTTCATGTGTGTAAATTAAATAAGAATAAATAGGAAAGATTATTTTGATGATTTACTTGCTTTGTAGTCACGAAGTTTGTCTGCTGTATAGCGATTAACACTTTGCAACCATTCCTTATGCTTTAGATCATCTTCATTATTGGAGTTGCCATCCTCCTTACTTAGTTCTTTTCTAAGAGCATCTACTCCACTAGCTAATGTCTTTACTGTTTCCATAAGCGACACAACTAATGCTTTAACCTCTTGTATTTCATTGTTTTCTTGCACATTATCCCCCTGATCATTATTTTCTTCATTTGTTGTTTCTTCCTCTTCTACAACTACTCCTGTCTTCATACACTCTTCAAGAAAAGATTTTTCTAATCTTGTTGCGTTCGGATTAGCAGGAACAGATACAAAAGAACATTCTAGTAATTCAGCTTGTTCAATTATTCTCCAATTATCCTCATTCCTTTTAAGTGGAATAAATCAAACTGAAACAGTGTTAATAAATCATTCATCATATAATCTTCTAAGCTGTTGTGCTTTTTCTTCGCCAGCAAATACTCACTCAATGATAAGTTTCCCACCATCTACATAGATTTGAGTAGCTTTGCCACCTACAGCGTCTAAATCCCAGTAGTTATGGTTGATAAGCATGATTGGATTCTTCATAAAGTTATGCCAATCCCAACCAGCTACCTTGATAACTTCTCCATGACGGTCTATTGTTTCATCTGATGCAACAACTTTGAAAGTACCATTACTTTCATTTACTTCTTTTAACTCCAACTTGATGAAAGCAGCTTTAATTTCGTTTACCTGCTCATCTGTAAAAATCTTGAACATTTAGAATATGATATAAGATTAAATAGTTGCTATAGTATTCACGAGAGTAGCTTTGATTGATGTAAGTGTTGCTATATCAAGCAACGCTTTATATGTCATAGTTACTTTTACCAAGTCAGCATTCCCTGTACTTCTGTTATATTCTGTGATAGATACCTTAGGCATAGTGAATGTAAGCTCTGGAGTTGATGTTGCTCCAATAACTACACCAGTATTCTCGATAGTTACTTGCATAGCTTTATAGACATCTCATTCTGCTAGTGTTCTCCATGAGTTATCTTTGAATAACAACTCTATAGCACCATCTACAGCAAATACTGTGTTTGGAAAGTCTTTAGGAGATGTTGTTCATAGACAAACTTCTTCTTGAAGATTTTTTTGGATGTTTAGCGAGAATGTTTCTACGCAGATATTAGTAGCTCCACTCAACCCTGCTTCATCATTCGCCATTTTAACGGTCATATTCTTAGCAAGGAATGTCAAATCATTAGATGAATAAGTAGGAGTAGCACTCGTAGTAGCACCTTTTCTTGCTTTCCAGCTAGTCTTGAGATTGATATATTGATTAGCAGACGCAGAAAGCTCTAAAGTATCAAGCATAGCATTAGTATATGCGTAATCTTGTACATCATCTGCTACTACAATAGTCATAGATGGATGACTGTTATTCTGTGCAACCGTGAAATCATGCTTATAAGCACCTGCACTATCAGTAGCAGAAGTTACAGCACCAAAAGCAGCGAGTAATAGGAAAGACACAGCGTTCATTTGAAGATTTTGTTCTACTTCTCCTTCTGCGTGTTCTTTTACTACATTGCTTTCGTATGAGTCTTGAAGTACACCTATAGATGCTTCATTGTTTGCTTTTTCGACTTTAGAGTCAAAAGAAGCACTTGTTTTAGGTAAATAAGAGATAGTAGAAGCTACTGTCCCTCTAGTTGTTTCTTTACCAATACCAATATGGATGTTTCTACCTAGCATTCAGCTAATATAAAAAATAAATCTACCACGAGAGTAGTAGACTTAGGAAGGTATTTAATATTCTTATGGCTATTGGTTGCTTATGGTGTACCTTCTCCTATTTTGTACTTCTTTCTGATTTTATATTTTGTTACTATAAGGAAAGAATTATGGAGCTTCTCCATATCTTCATAGTATTGAGTGAAATATTTTCTTACATCGTCTTGGATAGCATAGCGAGATATAAATTGTTTTACTTTCTTCTTCTCGTTCCATAAAACTTGCTTCGTAGAAAATAATGTTACATCCATTATCTCTTGTGATGTTGCACCAGAAAACATCATAACTATTAACACTTGCTGTCTTTTAGTTAAACAGTCCCAATCTTGTTGTGGGATAAATTCAAATGGACATCTTAGAAATCTTGCCATAGCTATACTTATATAACATAAAGAAATGACTCAGGTGCTGTTTTTAATTCAAAATACATCCTCATTATCATACTATCCATATCATCAGGCGATCTACCTAGTTTCTTTTTTATGTCTTCTTTAGAGATAATTTTCTTTGGTCAGTCCTTATCTATGTCCACCTCTACAAGACAATCAAGTTCCTCTATGGCTTGATCATTGAGATATATATCTCTGACTACAGAAGCATTTACTTTGTCAGCAAATAAGAAAGTACATTGAGTCTTTAAGTTCTGATAATTTGGCTTCACTCTCCCTTGTTCTTTTTCAAGAGATGTTCTACTGTCTATTGGACTACTGTTATTTACAAATCATACACACTTCAACTGATCTACTACTCATCATCATACTCCATCTTCATCTACTATAATATTTCTCATAGGGATAGTGTACTTTTGAGATAGTTCTAGTATCTTATTCCATACTACATCAAGTGTACTCTTCCCTATCTCTATTCTCTCTACTACTTCCCATCAGTCCCATACACGAATAATAGTTTTATCTTTCCCTAGTCTTGCTACATCACAAGTTATGTACTTAGTACCATTTACTTTAGGATTAGTAGTAATTCATAATATAGCGTCATACTCCATAAGTCTTCATGGTGTAGCATCATAATCAAAGTTACCATATAGTAGTCTTTGTTGAGTAACTGGACTAGCCCTCTCTAATTGTGTAATATATAATTTGGAAATCTTAGGATTATCAGTAACCAATGCTTTTATAAATTTCCTATGTTCTGGTAGCTTTCAATCTCTATCAGGAAGATAGAAAGTCCTATAAATATGTCATTTATTTGGATTAAATGTTTGTAATAGTTTTGGCAATAATCAATATTCCTCGTTCCTCCATCTACCGACTCTTGTTCATAAAATTTCTATACAAGCATAATCTACTTCACTACTTTCATCTATAAATCAATCTGTTAGTTCAAGTGATCAGAACCTTTCATAGAGTGGATCGCTTGGTTGATATGCTAGGTCTAGTAGCAATATTTCGGATCAGTTAGGGAATCTAATAACTCAGTCTTGTGCATTCAATACTCAATGGTACTCCTTAGGAATATTATATTCTCTTAGGAATTTATAGTATGATGCTAGTGTTGTAGTTTTAAGTCTTTTCAATTCTTTTCTTCAAAAAAATCATCTTGTTCATGGATAATCCCACCTATTCTGTCGTTGTAATATAACTCATAGATAAGACTTCCCTCATCCAGCTCATCATCAATATCAAAGCTCGGTAGTTATATCATCCTGCCAGTATTGTTTCGCTAGTTTCTGTTTCTGATTGAGTTCTACAATTATTTCGTTATCCATAGATTATTTTAATAATAATTTATCATAATGTTAAACTTTATTGATTGTTTTTTTGATATTATATATTCCCTTAGTGAAAGAATTCGTGTCTACGATGCATTAGATTTAATAATATCTCTATTATGAGCTTTATGAACTGTATGAGCTGTACGATATGCTTACCGACAGAATCAAGACAATAAGAGACAACAAGAAGAGACACTAAGACAGATAAGAGACATGGTGATCAATTCTATACTAAACTATGAGCTTTGGAAGATGCGATAAAAAGATATAATATTAAAAAGATAATATATCCACTATGAAAGGTTGGTGTTGTTTCTAGGTAAAGGTACTGCATCCCCTGCAAACGCTTCAACATGATAGTAATAGTCTTGTCATTTTTTTAATAGTGGCTTCTGTTTGAACTCTATAGGTGTTTCTCCTGTTTCTTGTATCAAGTGGGACAAAATAAATCCATAGCCTATTACATCTAGTCATCTCTTTGTTTGTTCATAGATGTATAGCACATAATGTACACCTTCTTTTTTTGGTAGCTCAAATCACATAGCGTGTGGAGATTGTTCTTCACTATACTCTATTTTCACTATCTCGTTTTTATCATTGAGCATCTCTTCATCTTGATACTTGAATTTGTGAAGCATTACTTGAATGTAATAGTTAAAGGTTTTATATTGTCTTCATCCCCTCATATCTCACTCTTCTGCGGTGCATATGATACATGGCGATTCATCCAATCTAATCATCATTTAATGATTTGATTGTATATGTAATTCACGCTATATGCTTCTTTAATTGATAATGTTTGTTTTGGTTCATATCGTTCCTTAACTACTTTTCATTTCACTTTCTTTTCCTTCTTATCCATATACTGCTCTAGAAACTCTTTTACTGTTACTTCATTTTTCAGTAAAATATCGTCTAACATTCTTTTAGCTTCTTTCTTCCTTGCTCGCCCTTCTGCTTTAGCTTCTGGGGATGGTTGATTTTCTTTTGAAAATGGTTTAGGTGGGTTTCATCTCTTTAGCCCCCTAGTCCTTTCATTCGAGGTTTTTGCGGTGGTTTCTTTTACCATAATAGTGTCGATTTATTAAAGATATTCCTCTATATAAAGCTATTTATCGTTTACTTATCCACAGATATTGCCCACTAGAGTCTAACGGAATGTATGCCACCATCTCCAGTTTTTTTGTACTTCTTCTCTTACCTTTCTCTGGCACTCTGCATCAGCTTCATCCCTTGTAAAACATTCTTCTTTACAATATGGTTGCTAAATATAGAAGTAAATCATCTATGTATTATGCTTGGTTAACTCTTATCTACTCCACTTTGCCAGCATATTTACAAATCCGTTTAATCTCTTTGTATACTGGTTACCGTTATGGATATAGGTTACTACTTTCTTTTCCTTACTGTAATACTTTACTACTACTTCCTCATTTTCTTTTGTAGTGTAGGTTTCGTTTATCTTAGGTTCTCGCATCTACATTGTTATTATTGATAGAATATCATAGAGTTCTTTCTTCAATTCCTTATAGGTTAAATACTTCATCCCCTCTAGCGTGTTCTTCAGCAACTGCTTGATGTGTCTGACTGAGTGTTTATCCAAGCTATTAGAAGCTATCGCTTCTTGTAGATAAGCGTTGCAGTCGTTGTAGTCATCTAGTATGTTTTCTGTCTGCTGAGGAGTTAGTTTCATTATCTTACCATTCATGCAGTAATAAAAGCTGTAACAACTATAACAAGTAATCCTAAGAGCGTTCATGCTATATATTGTTCTACTCTAGGAGTCTTTTCTTCTACTACTTCATTATTAGCTCGTTCTTCTATTTGCTTTGGCATATCTACAGCTATAACATTATATCATAGGATTTTTCATAATTTTTTGTTTTCTTTTCTCCTGCTCATATTCTTGAGTATTCTCTCTCTTCATTCCTTACTCTCTGCGTAATGGATAGTATCTTTATATACTTCATCAAAATGCATTAGATGTCTGTGTGTATTGAATGATAGTCCTAGAGATGTCATAACATCCTGCATATTCTTCTTAGGATTTAGCGCTATATAGTCCTTAATTCTTTTTAGTTGTTTTTTATGTAGCATTACTTGCTTGTGTTGTTCTCTTGTTGCCATGATTATTTAAGATAAAAAGCTAAAGTCATTATGATTGATAGGCTCGATAAGAAAATTATTAGTCTGTTTTGTCTTTTGATTATTTTTTCTTGTAAGATAGTTTTATTTTCTAACATCACACACATATTTAGATAATAAGTGGAGAACCTCTCTTTCCTATCTATATCTTCTTGGGTGTATCTCTTTACTGTATTTTGCCAGTACCTCATGTAAGATTTTTTAATTGATAAAAAGCTCGATATACCTTTTGTTTGCGAATAACTTTTCTTTGGAAATATTATTTTGTGATCCAGAAAGAAGTATTCTCTTTTTTATGTCTGTAAGTTTATGTATATATGGTCTAGCATCATAACTACTTGCTAGCATAGGTAGATTGTGGGTGTTGAACCACTCCCAGAACTCATCATAATCGAATTGTTCAGTCTGTCATTTCTTATATTCTGCAGCCCCCTCATATGGTGGGTCAAGATATACAATAGTGTCCTTATGATGGAAGCTAGATAAATCGAACTGCTTATAATTCTTAGCTGTGTATTTTATCATTCGTGTTGTTATTGGATAAACTCTGTAACCTTTCTAAACTTTGTAACCTTTCTAAACTTTCTAACCTTTCTAAACTTTCTAAACTTTCTAAACTTTGTAAACTTTGTTCGCTACTCCTATCTATTTGGGATAGTAGTTTATTTTTGTATTCCTCTGTATTTATCTCTCTCTTCTGTGTGTACTTAGGTATTTTGTGTTTTTTTAGTGGTGTATTGAGTTCCCCCCTTTTAACCCTTCAATTGTTTTTATATATTTCTCCTATCTCTTGTTTGTATTCTCCACGCTCTATTAGCATCTTACCTACTCGTGTCATGCTATCATATATAGTATTAATATCTTCTTCAGGATTATCACTTTGTCCAAAATGTAGTTTGTGGACAGCCCGCTTCCTACTTTCTATATGTTTTCAATAGAGGTATATTTTCATATCATTCCCGAAACTCCATGATAATAAGAGGACTCTCCTGAGCCCCTTATCCATATCGACTTTTCAATCTCTTATAGAGATAAATTCCTCTCTACTCACCCATCTATCTAATGGCAATTCTCCACCACCATATAAATATTTTATATATGCTATTTGGTCTTCATCTATGTCATTAAGGTATAGCTTACCTCAATATTTCCTTTTGTATGATAATCCCACGATCCCAGTACCACAAAACAAATCAATAAAATTGTCTACCTGTGGGATAAACTTCAATATATCATCTACTACTTTATGTTTATTTCACATATACATTTTCAATGTTGTTTATTTGTAAACTATTCACTGAGGTGGTGAGTATGCACCACAGATGAAGGAATATTGGACAAGTCAGAGAAAACATTTATAGTGTCTCTGCCGTCACAGTTACTTAGCTTGCCTATAGCAAGTACCACCCTTTTATACTTTTGATAGTTCTACTGCTTGCTCTATACTCATCACATCATAGAAGTAGTATCACATGAGATCAGAGAATGTTTTAGTCTTTACTTTTTTCTTCTCTCAGTTGAGTAAGATAAGCATTGTTTTAGTATTGTATTCTAGGATCTCTCGCATCTTGATAGACTGTTATATAACTGAAATAGATATATTTTCTTTTCCATAGATTTCTCTTCTACATAAAGCATATAGATATACTCCATTGCATCTTTTTGACTCATATGTTTGATTTTCTCTTCTATTGTTAACATTTATTTTCATATAATTTAATAAACTTTTTAAGTTCCGCGGAGTATTCTATACCTCTTTTATCGAACTCTTGTTTTGTTTTAGGTAGGTATTTTGTAATCTGATTGAGATAGTAACTATCATCTCTAATCATATTCTTTAATTCTTTGTTCTCCGCTATCGCTACCATATCTCAGAACGCTTGAAGTCATATATTATCAATTACATTCTTTTCTCGCTCTTTTCAGTAGTTATCACCCTGTAACTTATTGCTTCACTTGCTTTGAGGTCGTATGTTATCGAGGTTAAACACTAATTGAGGATAGTTTTGTTTTGGATAGAGATGTCATCAGTCACATTGTGTATATTTTACAATCCTTTGATTATCTATGAGCCTTACATATCAGTCTTTATCGGCTCTACTTATTCTTGCATAGAGTTGAACTAATATATGGGCATTCTCTTTATGATTTATTTTTTTCATAGTTTTTTCTTTGACAGCTATTTTCTGTAGTTTTGAAGCTTTCTTCTGTATAGCATCATCAAGCTTCTTTTGCTGAGATTTTGTCATAGCTTTGTCAATTTTTTTCTCAGATTTTTTTTCTAAAATCTCTGCGTTGAGTAAGAGCTTCTTGGTTCTCATATCATACTTCTTCTCATATCTTGACCATGCTCTGCTCAACTTCCTATCATAATAATCATCTACTTCTACAGTCTTTCTCTCCTTAATCATTTGATACTTTGATTTCATCCTGTTGAAAGCTTGTATCTTCATGACTGATCTTTCATACTCTACTTGTTTAGGCAGTTTAGACATTTATATTATTTTATTTAAAACCAAAAAAGCTCACGATTTTCGTGAGTGATGTTGTTTGATTTCTATAGGACACAATTATAATACATAAATCGGCTTATTTTACAAGTGAAAAACTAAAAGTTATCATATCTTATAATTTTTTAGTTGATAAAAATATTGACAATGTATAAAATTTCACAGTTCTATAAAAATCAACATTGCTCGGTTTTACTAGGTAACACCGAGATAATGACTCACATGAATACATTCCTATCATACTTAGATAGTAGATTTTACCATAAATCGACAATAGCTAGACATAAAAGCTATTTAATTTATTTTTCTCTTCGACTTTTAGAAAATAATCTAGAATTTGATATTGATTGAATAAATAGATATGCTAAAGATATGTGTTACTATACTAGCAATAATACTGTACGCAAGTATTTAAGCTCTATTTCGCTATACATCCATTTTCAAAAACAAATCTTAGATAAAGAAGTAATTAGAAAAGAAAGGATAGAGTATCCTAAACATGAGAATAAATATTGATACTGATTTTACCAAAATCAAGTATTTTATAGTAATTAAATTAAAATAGATTTGACATTTTCAAAAAAATAATATAAGGTGAGAGCTGGCTTTTCTCATAATTTTGCCATTTGTTGACAAAAAAATATAATAAATGCTCTTGCAAAATAAATCATTAGGAGTATATTTATATCAATCAATAAACGACAAAGGCGATCTTTTAAAGGGTATAATAATAAATTACTTTCCAAAACTCCCGATGTGGAGTTAAAATTTTACTATGCGTCCTATATCTTGTGCAAGGTAGAGTTAGAAAGTAAGTAGAGTATATAGGCATCAATATTATACCCAATAAAGCAACATTGCAGCTGATCGTTTATCGATTACG
>RXKF01000061.1 GCA_003963235.1 Rickettsiales bacterium | reverse complement strand
ATGAGATTTGATAAAATGGATCATTCCTTCCTTAGTTTCATTGCTCTTGCTATCGCCAAATTATTTAAATTATTTTGTTATCAGTGCCATAACTGTTATTGGGTAGGGGATATAAGCTTTGTTGCTACTGAAGAAGGCTGGTTGTATTTAGCAACTGTTATTGATTTATTCTCCAGAAAAATTGTTGCTGGTCAATGGATAGTAATATGAAAGCTGATTTAGTTAACAATGCTTTGCTTATGGCAATATGGCAGCGTAAGCCTGCGAAGGGGCTTATTTTATACTGACAGAGGTAGCCAATATTGTTCTAAGAGTCATACAAAACTTGTCAATCAGCATGGTATTATACAAAGTATGAACCGCAAAGGAAATTGTTGGGATAATGCTGTTGCTGAAAGTTTTTTTAGCACTATAAAAACAGAGCTGATATTTCAACATAAATTTAAAACTAGGGAGGAGGCAAAACATGTAATCTTTGAATATATAGAAGTATTTTACAATCGCATTAGAATGCATTCAACTAATGACTATTTATCTCCAGTCAAATACGAGGAATTGCAAATGTGCGCTTAATACAATCTGTCCGGAAAACTCTTGACACATCACATTCTCGTGGATAAGAGATCCTTACATAAATTTTCTAGATTGGGGTTTTAACCTTTTTATTTTATTGATTCCGCTCTCCACCATTTTAGATATATTGATATTGGGTTTTAAATTTTTTGCATTTGCTTTTGTAGCTTCATCAATGTTTTTTTGTTCTGTTTTAGGTTTTTCTAAATCTTTATTTGAAGTTTTTGATTCTTGAGCAGTCCATTCTTTTGTTATACGACTGTCTAAAGCCGTGTTTCCAGTTCTTACTGCTTCATCCATTTTGCTTCGTTCTGTTTTATAACTGTCTAACCCTTCATTTACAGTTGTCAAAGCTTTAGACATAAGCTCTGGTTTTTTAGAGGTAATAACGCAGCTGCTATTAACGCTTGCCGCAATCTGCGCTGCAAATTTAATATTTGCGGCTGATTCGTTGGGTAATATGGCAATCAATGCTTGTTTCTGAGATGTTAACTTACCTCGAAGATTAGGCTTGAAAATTTCAATCTTAACTTCTTCTTTAGTCTTGTTGTCCGTGAGAGTAATTATACTGGTCTTTCCACCTTTAGTTTTACTTGTTTCGGGGGGTTGTGGGAATGACATGTCTCTATCTTTTATTAAAGGACACACTTTTTTAAGATCTTCAATTGTTACATCTTTTTTGCTTAAAGTTTTATAAACAGCATCTTTTTTTACATTCGAATCAGAAAACTCATATTTTGAATTATCTGATTCTTGTTTTTCTTTAGTCATATGCATTAATATTTAATTATCTAATATTTTTAGTTTATCGGATATGAAATTTAACATATAGTTAATGAGTAAACTTTTTATTATATTATGATTAATGTATGGCAAAAATGTTGTATGGAGACAATTGTGGTGATGGAAAAGATTGTTGAATATCAGTCGAACTTGCCAAAGTAATGAATAACAAGTTCAACTGATAAGATCAGAATATCTTTATTTACGAGACATTTTCTTGCGCTCATTTGGGTCTAAAAAGCGTTTACGTAATCTAACTGACTTTGGCGTCACTTCAACTAATTCATCATCCTGAATATAAGCAATAGCTTGCTCAAGTGACATTAATCTTGGCGGTGAAAGCCTGATTGCCTCATCTTTACCACTAGCACGCACGTTTGAAAGTTGCTTAGATTTAATAGGATTAATTTCCAAATCATTTTCTCGGTTATGCTCACCAATAATCATACCCTTATAAACAGGTACACCAGATGAGATAAACATGCTGCCTCTATCTTCTAGATTCCATAATGCATATGCAACAGAGGTACCATCTTCCATAGAAATTAAAACACCATTTCTACGCCCTTCAATTTTGCCAAAGTAAGGCTGATATGAGTGGAATATTCTACTCATTACACCTGTTCCACGGGTTTCGGTAAGGAATGGACCATGGTAACCAATAAGCCCACGTGAAGGAGCTAAGAAAATTAATCTTGATTTCCCAGCACCAGTTTCACGCATGTCTTTTAATTGACCTTTGCGGTTATTCATTGACTCCACAACAGCGCCCATATATTCAGAATCAATATCAATCTGTACCTCTTCGACTGGCTCTAGTTTTTGACCAGTGTCTGGATCTTCTTTAAATAATACTGTTGGTCTGCTGATTGAAAGCTCAAAACCTTCTCGACGCATTGTTTCAATTAATACACCTAATTGCAGTTCTCCACGACCTGCAACTTCAAAAGCATCAGTTTGTTCAGTAGGAGTTATCTTCAACGCTACGTTTCCTTCAACTTCACGCATTAGGCGAGCACGAAGCACGCGGGATGTTAATTTATCGCCCTCGCGACCAGCTAGTGGGGAGTCGTTAATTGAGAATAACATCGAAAGAGTTGGTGGATCAATTGGCTGAGCTTTCAGAGGAACACTCACTTCACTAGAGGCGATTGTATCGGACACGTTTGCTTTTTCTAGGCCTGCTATTGCAATAATATCACCTGCTTTTGCAATTTCAATTGGTAGTCTTTCTAAACCTTTGAACGTCAGCATTTTACTAATACGGCCATTTTCAACCAGTGTGCCATCACAGCTCATCACTTTAATTGGCATATTAAGCTTAGCAACACCAGTTTCAATTCTTCCAGTTAAAATTCTGCCCAAATATGAATCATATTCTTTAGTAGTCACAATCATTGAAAATGGTGAATCAATATCGGACTTTGGTGGTTTTACATAATCTAAAATAATATCAAATAATACATTCAAATTTTCTCTTGGGTCTTCTAGTTCCTTAACTGCCCAACCATTTCTACCTGATGCGTAAATAACTGGAAAATCAAGTTGTTCATTATTTGCGTCCAGAGATAAAAACAAATCAAAAATTTCATCTAGGACTTCATCTGCCCTTTGATCCGAGCGATCAATCTTGTTAATAACAACGATTGGTCTTAAGCCAAGTTTTAGTGCTTTACCCAGCACAAATTTAGTTTGTGGCATAGGACCTTCAGCTGCATCGACCAAAATCACTACACCATCGACCATACTAAGAATACGTTCTACTTCACCGCCAAAGTCAGCATGGCCTGGAGTGTCAATAATATTTATCTTTGTTTCTCTCCAGTAAATTCCTGTACATTTAGCTAAAATTGTTATTCCACGTTCTTTTTCTAAATCATTAGAGTCCATGGCCCTTTCGCTAACATTTTGATTATCACGAAATAAACCACTTTGTGATAGCATATTATCAATCAAAGTTGTTTTACCATGATCTACGTGCGCAATGATTGCGATGTTTCTAATTGATGAGCTCATTAAATTATTTATTTTTTATTAAAATTTTTCAATGTTACATCATACATCATTTTTTGATAAACAGCAATTTGAAAAAACAATTACTTTTTATAAAATTTCAACTAAAATATTTTTGTCCGTAAATTAATAAATAACTTTAGAAAATATGAAAAAATTATCTCAAAAACAAAAAACAAAAAATTATGTACTAATGATTTGCATAGTTGCAATAATATTATTGATATATTCAATTACTATAGTTAAACTTTCTGCATAGAAAACTAGTCAACTATTGTAGTTTAATTTTATATAATGTAATATCAAATTCAATTAGCTTTTAGTATGTTTTCAAAATATAGATCAATGAAAAATCTCTCCATTCTTTTTGTTTCAATTATAATTTTATTATTTTCATCAACTTCTTATGCAAAAGATGAAATTGAAGTAAATATTTATATTAAAGATCATAAATTTTATCCAGATCAATTGGAACTTCCCTCAGGTCATAAAATTCGTATTACAATTTATAATCAGGATTCTACGATTGAAGAATTTGAAAGCCCTGATTTAAAAAGAGAAAAAATTATTCCAGGACTTTCTAAAGCAACCATAATTCTTGCTCCACTTAAAGTGGGTGTATATAAATTTTATGGCGAATTTAATGAAGATACTGCTAAGGGGTCTATTATTATTAAAGACAGTTTAGAAGAGGCTGAGAATGTATAAAATTGCTATTGTTGTTTTTCGCGAATCTCTTGAAATAGCTCTATTGCTTGGAATTATTTTGGCGGCAACAAAAACAATTAATAACTCACGAATCTATGTGATTCTTGGTTCTCTTATTGGTATGGTTTTAGCTGCTATTTTTGCCTTACTTACTAAATTTGTTACTGTTAGTTATGGTGGTTTAGGCGATGAGATGTTTGATGCAGTGGTGATAGTATTGACGGCAGCAATAATAAGCTGGACAGTTGTTTGGATGCAAGGGTACACTAAAAAAATACATCAAGATTTAAACAAATTAACTAACAATATTAATGCTGGACTTACCAGTCACTGTATTATAGTTGCTGTAGTTGCGACGGCTATTTTAAGAGAAGGAGCTGAAATTATTTTATTTGTCTATAGTATTTCATCAATAGGAAAAATTTCAGTTAACGAATATATTGCAGGTTTGGGCATTGGTATACTTTCAGGCTTGAGCGTTGGCATCATTATTTATCGTGGGTTGATTAAGTATGCTGGTCGTTATATTTTTAAAATAACGACTATTTTATTAACACTCATTGCAGCAGGACTTGCTTCTGAAGCAGCTGGTATTCTCACTTCATCTGGAATTATTGAAGTTTGTTCTGATCAATTATGGGACACATCATGGCTCGTCAGTAATCAGTCCATGCTAGGAAAATTATTAAATATTATTGTTGGTTACGATTCAAAGCCAAATGGTATGCAAATTATTTTCTATATATCAACAATATTAATAACTACGCTTATGATGCAATTAAGAGAAATGTTATCTTTTAAACAAAAAATTCAAGAACAAAAATAAATATATGTTAAAATTTCTTACTGAATTTAGTCCTCTCGTAGCTTTTTTTGTTGGCTATAAAATGGGAGGCATTCTTGATGCTACACTATATATGCTTATTTTATCTATTATTTGCATAATAATTACTTATGTAGTGGAAAAAAAGATTAATAAGGTCAATTTAGTATCGACGATATTAATAGTTTGCTCTGCAAGCCTTACTCTTATAAGTGGTAATCCAATATTTATTAAAATTAAAGCAACTATATTATATATCTTATTTAGCATAGTATTTTTAGTTACCAGTTATAAATATACGCCAGTAATTAAATACGTACTTGGAACAACAATTATTTTTCATGATGAACAAAAATGGAACGAACTAAATATGCGTTTTATGTGGTTTTTTCTCGCTATGGCTTTTATGAATGAAATTATGTGGCGAAATTTTTCAGAACAAGCGTGGGTTAATTTTAAGGTATTTGGCGCTATACCAATTATGATTATATTTATACTGGCTCAAATGCCTTTTTTATTCAGAAATAAAATTGATGATCCAGCTATTGATTAGTTTATGTAGCGCAACAAATTATTAACTGAACACTAATTATATTAAAGTTAAAATCCCTTTTGCCTTTAGCTACTTTTTTTCATAAGATCTTGTACATACCTCGCTGAAGACGAAAAATAAAATTATCACCTAGAGATTAATCTTGATGTTGCTTCATAAAAGCTTATCTATGGCACTGATAACAAAATAATTTAAATAATTTGGCGATAGCAAGAGCAATGAAACTAAGGAAGGAATGATCCATTTTATCAAATCTCATGGC
>RXKF01000073.1:1934-7434 GCA_003963235.1 Rickettsiales bacterium | reverse complement strand
AGTTAAGACTTAATCTTACACCTTTATTGTAATAAGGTATATAAATCACACAATTTATATTCAAACATTGAAAGAGCTTCCGCAACCGCACTTGCCTTTTTCATTTGGGTTAGTGAATGTGAACCCTGATTTAAACTGCTCTTCAACAAAATCCATTTTAGTTCCAAGCAAATACATTAAAGCTTTAGGGTCAATTAGAATAGTTATGTCTTTTTCAATTATCACTTCATCAAACTGATTTTTTACATCAGCATACTCAATATAATATTTCAAACCAGAACAACCACCTGATTTAACCCCTATCCTAATACCCAAAGATTCTTTGCCTCTTAGAGCTAACAATTTTTGAACTTGATTATATGCCCCATCTGTTAGAGACATAACCTGCTTTGTCATTATTTTTGTTTACTTTTATAGTTTTCAACAGCAGCCTTAATTGCTTCTTCTGCAAGCATAGAGCAATGTAATTTCACTGGTGGAAGTGACAAATGTTTAGCAATTTCAGTATTTTTAATTGCTAATGCCTCATTAACATTTTTGCCTTTAACCCATTCGCTAACTAAAGAACTTGATGCAATTGCAGAACCACAACCAAAAGCTTTGAATTTCGCGTCGACAATGACACCATTATCATCAACTTTAATTTGAAGCTTCAACAAATCACCACATGCAGGAGCTCCTACTAACCCAGTACCTACAGAATCATCTTGCTTATCAAGCGTTCCAACATTACGTGGATTTTCATAGTGATCAATAACTTCGTTACTATATGCCATATTAATATCCTTTTTATAATTAATGACTAGACCATTTTATTTCGTTTAAATCAATACCTTCTTGCACCATTTCCCAAAGTGGGCTCATATTTCTAAGCTTGGTTATTTTTGATAGCAATAACTCTGCAGCATATATCACCTCATTTTCACTAGTAAATCTACCAAATCCAAATCTGATCGAAGTATGTGCCAAAGCATCATCAACACCAAGAGCTCGCAGAACATATGATGGCTCAAGAGAGGAAGATGTGCATGCAGAACCCGATGATACAGCAAGATCCTTGATTGCCAAAATCATCGATTCTCCCTCAATATAGGCAAAGCTTAAATTGACATTACCGTGATAGCGCATATCTCTATCACCGTTTAAATAAATTTCTTCTGCGCTTGATTGGATTTTATCTACAAACATATTAAATAGTTTTGTGACATGCTGATTATCTTTTTCCATTTCATTCGCTGCTAAAAACGCAGCATGACCCAGACCTACAACTAGTGGCGTGGCTAATGTCCCAGAGCGAAAACCTCTTTCTTGACCGCCTCCATTAATAATTGGCGTTAATCTAATTCGTGGTTTTTTACGAATATATAACGCTCCAATTCCATTTGGTCCATAAATTTTATGACCAGAGATGCTCGCTAGATCAATATTACATTCATCAACATTAATTGGAATTTTGCCAAATGCTTGCGCTAAATCGCTGTGAAAAAATGCGCCTTTTTCACGACAAATCTTGCCAATTTCTTTTAACGGTTGAATAACGCCAATTTCGTTATTGACCGCCATAACTGAAACTAGCAATGTCTCTTCTGTAACATTTGCTTTTAGCACTTCTAAATCAACAATACCATTTTTTTGCACAGGTAAATAAGTGACTCTAAAGCCTTTTTGTTCTAGGTGTCTACAAGTGTCCAATACACATTTATGTTCAGTGATTAAAGTAATAATATGATTTCTTTTACTACCATAAAAAGCTGCAATACCTTGCAATGCCATATTATTAGACTCTGTAGCTCCAGAAGTGAAGATAATTTCTTTACTCCCCGCTCCAATTAAGCTTGCAACTTGACTTCGTGCTATCTCACAAGCTTCTTCAGCTTCCCAAGCATAAGAGTGGCTTCTTGAATGAGGATTACCAAATTTGTGAGTAAAATAAGGCATCATAGCTTCAACTACTCTTAAGTCGGTTGGTGTGGTTGCTTGATTATCAAGATAAATTGGCATTCTGCCACCCTCATCAACTACTTTTTTCCTCAAAATTTCAAGATTGGTCATAATATTTTTTACTTATTTAATTCTTTATATATTTCTAGAAAATGATTAATATCATCGAGGGTGTTACTATAGCCCAGCGATATCCTAATTCCACAAGCAACTTTTTCCGAAGAGTAACCCATTGCAGACAGTACATGTGATTTACCAACCTTGCCAGAAGAACAAGCAGAGCCAGCACTGATTGCGATGTTTTTCATATCAAAAGCAATCAGCTGGATCTCGGCTGTTTTGCCATTAGTAATTATTAAGCTAGTATTTGGTAAGCGTTTAGTATTTTTTCCAACAATTTCTATGTTATAGCAATTGTTTATTAGTTCTGTTTCTAATTTATCTCGAAGCATGCTCATATGCGTTTGGCGCTCAATTAGCTCTTGAGATGCAATATTTGCAGCTTCGCCAAAACCTAAAATTGCTAATACATTTTCACTGCCAGAACGAAGAGAACGCTCCTGCCCACCACCAATAATCATCGGGTTAAGATGAAAATTAGCTTTTCTCACCAATGCTCCAACACCAGTTGGACCACCAAATTTATGACTAGATATTGTGGCAAAATCTAGATCTAAATCAGCTATGTTGATGTCAATTTTACCAATTGCTTGCACACAGTCACTATGCATTTGCGCTCCGTATTTATGAGCTATTGCTGCGATTTCCTTAACTGGTTGCAATATCCCAGTTTCATTATTAGCAAGCATAACTGAGACTAGTTTTTTTTTCATCTTGCTCTGAGCAAGCCTAGATTCAATATGTTCTAAATTTAAAATCCCATTTTCATCAACATCAATAATTGTTACATTTGGATAAAGCTTAGTAAAAGCATATATTGACAGATGTTCAATGCTTGAGATAAAAATCTCGCCATCTAAATAATTTGATAAAATTAAATTATTGCTCTCAGTCCCACTTGATGTGAATGTTATTTGATAATCTCTTCCATATTCTTCCACACCCACTAAGTTTGCAATATGCTTTCGTGCTTGCTCTATCAATGCTTTTGCGAGTCTTCCATTAGCATGAACTGATGATGGGTTAAGCGGTAAGTGACAATATTCATCCATTTTGCTTTTGACTGCTTTATGTAGCGGTGTTGTTGCGTTATGATCTAAATATATCATTTTGCACTACACACTAATTTTACCAGAGATGATATCTGCCACAGAAATTCTTGCAAAATATTCTCTAATTTGTTTGCTCAATCCTTTCCATAAATTATGAGTCTGGCAGTTAATTCCATTTTTGCGACAATTTTTATCTTTAGAACATCGAGTCATTTTCAAATTCTCATCCATGGCATCAATAATATGCTCAATCGTAATTTGATCAGATGAAGCAATTAGCTTATATCCTCCACCTGGACCTTTAACTGCAGAAACAATATTAGCTTTTTTAAGTTTTTGAAATATTTGCTCTAAATAATTAAGTGAAATATTTTGATTAGCAGAAATATCAGCAAGCTTTATTGGTAACTTACTTTCATTGCCAGCAACCTCAATCACTGCCATCACTGCATATCTACTTTTTGTTGTCAGCATCATATGTTTTAAAAAACCAAAAATGATTATTTTACAAAGATAGCAAGACCAACTAAAATAGTCAAGTATTTAAGCAAACGTTAATCACAATAATTCAAACGCAGTTTATAGCAGTTCACGACCTACCTCTGCTGCTTCCTATTACTATCTTTGATTTTTTTCTTCTTGCTGCATGCGATCCAAAAGATTCTATTGGTAACGGCTTACCAATTTCTGATGCACCTTGTGCTAACTTGCTATCAATAACATTTTTTTGCGGAATTGGAGGTGAGTCAGGAATTTTTTTGACTGCAACACTCGATTCATTCCTAATTTCTGACGTGTTTAAAATTGTTTTTACTCTATCCTTTGCTTTAACAAGAATGTTTCGTTTTTTTGGTAGCTTAAAATCTTCCTGTCGCAGTAATTTATTTTCTTCTACACTCAGCCCCATATCCTTACCTCTTTGAGCAATAAATGAGTCTAAATTACCCTTAAATGCTTTTTTGTTTTGACTATTTTTTACCCAATCTATCCCTTTCCCTGCACCTTTTCTTATTAAATTATCTGGGTTATTTTCAATTTCTTGATAGATATCTTTAATTTCCTTTATAATATTTCCGTCGACAGTTTTACCATCCTTTTTATCATTTATTATTTGATCGATTTTGATTTGCATGTCCATTAATTTCGCTACATCTTTCATTTGCTGTTGATTTTTGACATAGAAACCTTCTATCCCTTTAAACGTTTGCTCTATTGCTTCTTCAATCGTTACCTTTTTAGAATTGATCTTTGCGTCTGCAACATTATTGTGAATCGCAACTAGGGATTTTTTAATATGTTCTAGTGTTTTATCTTGCGAAGGAGTGCTATTTTTTAGATCTTTTACCACACTTAAAAATTGTTGTTTTGCGTTGTTGATTCCTTCTTGTGTTTTAGTAGAATTTGCCATTTCTGTAAAAGCTTTTACCATTTCTACAGATGGAATTATGCCATCGTAATCTCGCCATAATTTCGCTTTGTCTCCACTTGGGAACTTATTGACTGTCTCTCGATTAGTAAAATCAAGAATTTTATTTTTGCTATACGGACGCCCTCCAAAACTCTTATATGATATTAAGTCATTGAAGGCATGACCAAAATCAATTCTTGCGATTCTTTTTTGCTCTGGCTTTGCCAAATCTTTGATGACCAACATATTGCCTGGATTTACATCGTGGTCACCACTAAGAGCGGACACCGCTATTCCATTGGCTAAATCTTGACGTAATTGTTTATTTTCGTCTCCGCTTATATTCCAAGTATCTTTTTTATTCTTTTCATCCAAGGCTGCTGAAACTTTGACATGGCGTTTTGCAGTGGAAACGCCTTCTTTTTTTGCATAATCATCTATCGTTCCTTCTACGCCAGATAAGTATTTTGAAGCAATCATTACCTTGCTTTTATTCTGCTTCTCCCCCTCTTTTAACACCAAAGTGACTTCTGGTACTACCTCAACTTTCCCTTCTTTTCCAGAATCAGTTAATGCCCTACCAACACTAGCAGCAATAACTTCACCAAAATTTTCTTTGTCTACAGAACCAGCTTTCAACCGCCTTATAAAGCTTGCATCTTTAATTGATGATTTTAGTTGATAGAATTCTTCACCCTTTTTCACTTTCTTGCTGCCAGTGGCCCCACCAGCATTTACAGCCGAATCTATATCAAATTCATTATAATTTAAGTAACTTTTAGTCATATTAAGAATAGGTATAAAATTTATTAAAACTTAATTATTCATTATATCAAACTAATTTTTTTAATGACAATTAATTTGCGAACATTTGCAACTTTTTTAATTTTTTCTATATCTTAATTGATAACCTTGTTAACAAGAAAAATTATTAAAAATATCGAATAAAAAATAGAAAAATCTCCTTCTCTTTTTAAGA
>RXKF01000073.1:0-1884 GCA_003963235.1 Rickettsiales bacterium | reverse complement strand
TGACAGATTCCATAATAACTATAGAAAATAAATTTGATAAATCTCCTGAAGAACTATTAAAGCTTTACCCTCATAATAATAATTCTATATCCAATATAGTAAATACTAAAAATTTAGGTGCAATAATTGAGCTCATAAAACAAAATGATTTTTTTTTATTATGCGCCTTATCGAACAAAGATCATGAAGCATTAGATTTACTATCTAAACTAATCAAACCTTTAGCTCAAAGTATAAAAAATATTGAACTCATGGCGACTTGCTATCAGCATTTTTATAACCAGCTGTCACCAGAGATAAAGACAAAAGCCCCCGAAGACGATTTTTTAAAATATTTAAATGCTCAGAAAATAATACCTTTTTTAGGTCAAAATATTTCATTTAATGATTATAAAACAATAAGAGATGATAAGATTAAAGAATCAGTTAAACACATTACCCTAAAGATGAAGACAACGGCTAAGGGGAGGGTAGAATATAATAAAATAGAGAGAAATATTAAGCAAAAATATCAAGATTTATTTAAAAATATACCTCCGATAATCAATTCTAAAGATTTTAAAAATAATTTTAAAATCTATACTGACAATAAAGATTTATCTAAAGCTATTTTAAGTTTTATTAAAGGAATTTGCTTAGCGGATAATAACGAAAAATTTTTTGAAGAATCTGCAATCAGTTTTAACAAATATTTGAAAAATAAAAAACAATCGGAAGAAATTGAAAACTTATCTCTAAACATAATACATTGTTTAATGAATTTATATGCATCAGATGAAAGTTTTAAGTTGAGCAAAGAGCTATATAACTTATATACAAAATTCAAAATTTCTTTTAATGACAATCAACAAAATATTTTAGCAGAAATATTTCGTAATGCAGCATTTAGTTTTCAATGTGCGTGTCAAGATAGTTATATGCTATATAATGCAAAAATAGCTTATGATATATGTAAACAAAACTACGAAGTTAATAAGAAAATTTATTTCAATGCGGTTCATGATTTCGCTAAATGTGTAAATGAATTTAATCCTAAGGAATCTTTAAAATATTATGACGAAGCAGAAAAATTACAAAATAATGATCTGTATGTAATAGAGGCTAAACTTGTGATATATCACAATTTATTGATTTACAACTACACTCACATTCAGATAGGAAATGATAAATTTAAAATAAAGGATTTGATTGAAGCTGAATTTAATAAGATCAACGATGATCAATATAAAACATTATATAATTTACCCTTTGATAAAGCAATTTCTAATGAAGATTTTCTTAAAAAATATGAGCAAATAGAAAAATCAAATATTGAAGAAAATTTTTTAAAAAGTTCAAAACAAGGGTTGCTTCTTTTTAGTGAAGCTAAATATAATATTTTAAAAAATAACTTGGATCAAGGGCTTGCGTTATATAATCAGTTATTTGAAGTGATTAATACAAGCGATATAATTCCGTATTCTTACTCAATGCTTCGTATTTTTAAAAAAAACAATCTTTATTCAGATGAGAAAATATTAAATTTTTATGATAATCTAACTAAAAATAACTCTGAATTAAAAAACCATTTGAGCGTACCTCTTAAATTTAGTGAATTTATTTTATATATCGAGCATGGCAGGGAAAAGGAAGCAATTAAAATATTAGAGTTTTTAAATAGTAATGCTGGTTTTAAAGCAGATAATAATATATTTGCCGAAAGTGCCAATGAAATTTATATAAGTACAAAATTTAATGAAGGAAAATTTCAAGAAGCATTAGAATATGTTAAGTCTAGAAAAATATTTAATGAGGAGAAGGCGACCAAGTATCCAATATTAATTATATTTGATAAAGATGCAGCAGAAAAATATCAAATATTAATTGAAAAACAAATAGATCTTC